>CANIDW010000001.1 GCA_947466165.1 Comamonadaceae bacterium
AAAGCAACGAGCCCATGGTTTACCTGCACGGCGGCTATGGCAACACGCTGCCCAAGATTGAAGAGGCGCTGGACGGCCAGGAGACCGGCTACAAGGTGACGCTGGCGCTGGCGGCTGCCGATGCCTTTGGCCTGCGCGATGAGAACCTGATGCAGACCATTCCCAAGAGCCAGTTTCCGCCAGGCGTGAAGGTGGGCGGCCAACTGGAAGGCCGTGGCGAAGACGGCCGGGCGCAGGCTTTCACCGTGGTCAAAATCAAAGGCGACACCGTGATCTTGGACGGCAACCATCCGCTGGCGGGCAAGGACTTGCGCTTTGCGCTGGCAGTGATGGATGTGCGCCCGGCGTCTGAAGAAGAGATCGCCCACGGCCACGTGCACGGCGAGCACGGTCACCACCATTGATGATGTAGCAGGGGCAGCCCGGGCGCAGCGGCTACGGGCCTCCAGGCTTTAGATGGCCACCAACTGGCGCACGCCATTGGCCTGCATGTCTTGGCCCTGGCCGCGGGCAATGAACTCGCCGCGCTCCATCACCAGGTAGTCGTCGGCCAGTTCTTCGGCAAAGTCGTAGTACTGCTCCACCAGCAAGATCGCCATGTCGCCCCGGTCGGCCAGCATGCGGATGACGCGGCCGATGTCTTTGATGATGCTGGGCTGAATGCCTTCGGTCGGCTCGTCCAGAATGAGCAGCTTGGGCTGCGCCGCGAGCGCACGCGCAATGGCCAGTTGCTGCTGCTGCCCGCCCGACAAGTCACCACCGCGCCGGTGCAGCATTTGCTTGAGCACCGGAAACAGCTCGTACAACTCGGCTGGAATCGGGGTGTTGGCGCTTTTGTAGGCCAGGCCCATGCGCAGGTTTTCTTCAACGGTCAGGCGCGCAAAAATCTCGCGGCCCTGCGGCACAAAACCGATGCCGGCGCGGGCGCGCTCGTAAGGCGTGGCGTTGTGAATCGGCTGGCCGTCAAACTCGATGCTGCCGGTCTTGATGGGCACCAGGCCCATCAGCGACTTGAGCAGCGTGGTCTTGCCCACGCCGTTGCGGCCCAGCAAAACGGTGACCTTGCCCATCTGCGTTTGCAAGCTGACGTCACGCAGGATGTGCGAGCCGCCGTAGTACTGGTTGATGTTGTTGACGTTCAGCATGGGGATCCGGTCCTAAGATACATTGCTTCGATTCTTCTACCCGTTCGCCAGATCCGTTCGCCCTGAGCTCGTCGAAGGGGATTTGCCCCCCCGTTCGTCCTGAGCTTGTCGAAGGGCTTAATCATTCAAACGAACTCAGGCAAGAACCCTTCGACAAGCTCAGGGCGAACGGGGATAGGTTTGACACGGTCAGGGCGAACGGGGAAAAATCGGAGTCAACGGCCAAGATAGACCTCAATCACGCGTTCGTCGGCTTGCACTTTGTCTAGCGTGCCTTGAGCCAGCACGGAGCCGTCGCACAGCACGGTAACGATGTCGGAAATGCTGCGGATGAAGTTCATGTCGTGCTCAACCACCAGCAGCGAGTGCTTGCCTTTGAGGGTTAAAAAAAGCTCGGCGGTGCGGTCGGTTTCTTCGTCGGTCATGCCGGCCACGGGTTCGTCGAGCAGCAGCAGTTTGGGGTCTTGCATGAGCAGCATGCCGATCTCGAGCCACTGCTTTTGGCCGTGGCTCAGGGTACCGGCCAGGCGGCCCACGCTGTCTGCGAGTTGGATGGTGATCAGGGTTTCAGACAAGCGGTCGCTTTGCGCCGAGTCCAGCCTGAAGAACATGCTGGACTTCACACCTTTGTTGGTCTTGAGCGCGAGCTCCAGGTTTTCAAACACCGTGAGTTGCTCAAAGACCGTGGGCTTTTGGAACTTGCGGCCGATGCCCATTTGGGCGATTTCGGCTTCTTTGTAGCGCAGCAAGTCGATGGTGCTGCCGAAGTAAACCCGGCCTTCGTCGGGCCGGGTTTTGCCGGTGATGATGTCCATCATGGTGGTTTTGCCGGCACCGTTGGGGCCGATGATGCAGCGCAACTCGCCGGGCGCAATGTCCAGGCTGAGCTTGTTGATGGCCTTGAATCCGTCAAAGCTGACGCTGACGTCTTCCAGATACAGAATGCGGCCGTGCGTGAGATCGACCACACCTTCGGGCTTGGCGATGCGGCCGGTGCTGGCGTTGCGCCCGCCCGACTCGGTGTCGGGGCTGGCCTTGGCCATAGCGGCCATGCGCTGCTCTATGCGGCGCGCGCCTTGTTCAAGCAGGTCGGGGGTCATTTGGAGCCCCTCCATTTTTTGATCAGCCCGAGCACGCCGTTGGGTAAAAACAAAGTGACGGCAATGAACAGCATGCCTAAAAAGTACAGCCAGAACTCAGGGTACGCAACAGTGAGCCAGCTCTTGGCGCCGTTGACGATGAAAGCACCGACGATGGGGCCGATGAGTGTGGCGCGCCCGCCGACAGCGGCCCAGATGGCGATCTCAATCGAGTTGGCCGGGCTCATTTCGCCGGGGTTGATGATGCCGACCTGCGGCACATACAGCGCGCCGGCCACGCCGCACATGACGGCAGAAATAACCCAGATGGTGAGCTTGTAGCCCAGCGGGTTATAGCCCGAGAACATGACGCGGCTTTCCGCATCACGAATGGCTTGCAGCACGCGGCCGAACTTACTTTGCACCAGCCACCTGGCAAACAAAAAGAAACCGAGCAGCGTCAGGCCAGTCAGCACAAACAGCGTCATACGCATGTTGGGCGTGGCAATCGGCAAGTCAAGAATGCGCTTAAAGTCAGTGAAGCCGTTGTTGCCACCAAAACCGGTTTCATTGCGGAAAAAAAGCAGCATCGCGGCAAAAGTCAAAGCCTGCGTGATGATGGAAAAATAAACGCCTTTGATGCGCGAGCGAAAGGCGAAGTAGCCAAACACAAAGGCCACCAGAGCCGGCACCAGCACGATGAGGAACAAGGTGGCGATAAAGCTGTCTGAAAACGTCCAGTGCCAGGGCAAAACTTTCCAGTCAAGGAAGACCATGAAGTCGGGCAACGTGCTTTTGTAGTTGCCGTCCAGACCGATCTGGCGCATGAGGTACATGCCCATGGCGTAACCGCCGATGGCAAAAAACAAACCGTGTCCCAGTGACAAGATGCCGGTGTAGCCCCAAATCAAGTCCATGGCCAGCGCGCAGATGGCGTAGCACATGATCTTGCCCAGCAGCGCCACGGCGTAGGTGCTCATGTGGTACGGGCTGTCTTGCGGCAGCCACAAATTAAGCAGGGGGGCCACGACGCAGACTGCGATCAGCGCCAGCATGAAAAAACTCCAACCGGTACGACTCAGTAGCGGCGTTCTGAACGGAAGCTCCACCGACTGGTAGGGGGTGAGCGAGTTGGGAAGTTGGCGGGGATGATTCATGGTTCAGGCCTCCGCGGAGCGGCCTTTCATGGCGAAGATGCCTTGCGGACGCTTCTGAATAAAAATGATGATGAGCACGAGCACGGCAATCTTGGCCAGCACAGCGCCGGTCCAGCCTTCGAGGAATTTATTCAAGATGCCCAGCCCCAAAGCGGCGTAGACGGTGCCTGCGAGTTGACCGACACCGCCCAGCACCACCACCATGAAGGAGTCCACGATGTAGCCTTGCCCGAGGTCCGGCCCGACATTGCCCACCTGGCTGAGCGCACAACCGGCCAGGCCGGCAATGCCCGAACCCAGCGCAAAAGCATAGGTATCCACGCGGGCAGTGTTCACACCCATGCAAGAGGCAATAGGACGGTTTTGCGTGACGCCGCGCACAAACAGACCCAGGCGTGTGCGGCTGATCAACCAGGCCATGCCCAGCAGAACGGCAATCGCAAAGCCAATGATGACCAGGCGGTTGTAAGGCAGTGACACATTGCCCAGCACCTGCACGCCGCCGCTCATCCACACGGGATTTTCTACGCCGACGTTTTGCGCACCAAAGATGCTGCGCACCAGTTGCTGCAACATCAGGCTGATGCCCCAGGTGGCCAACAGGGTTTCGAGCGGGCGGCCGTAGAGAAAGCGGATGATGCCGCGCTCCAGCGCCGCACCCATGAGTGCCGAGGCCATGAAGGCCACCGGCACGGCGGCCAGCAAGTACCAGTCAAACAGGCCGGGCAGGAATTTTTGAAACACGCCCTGTACCACATAGGTGGCGTAAGCGCCGATCATCATCAGCTCGCCGTGCGCCATGTTGATGACGCCCATGAGGCCGTAGGTGATGGCCAGCCCTAGCGCCACCAGCAGCAAGATGGAGCCCAGGCTGAGGCCGCTGAAAACGGCGGCGATTTTGTCGCCCCGGGCCAGCGTGGCTTCAACCGTGCGCAATGAAGTTTGCAAAGCGGCTTTGACTTGAGCGTCAGTTTCTGACTTCAAGCGCTCGAGCAGGACGGTCTTAGTGCTGGGGTCGCCGCTGCTTGCCAGCAGGCCGGCAGCTTGCAGGCGCTTGGCCTGGTCGCTGCTGCCCAGCATGATGGCGGCCCTCAGCAGCTCAAGCTGGCTTTTGAGCGCCGGCACCGTCTCGGCAGCGTAGGCTTTTTCGATCAGGGGCAGGCGCTCCTCGTCGTTGTCACCGGCCAGGGTCTTGATGGCTTGCCGGCGGCGTTTTTCATCTTTAGAAAAAAGCGCCAGCGAGGCGAGCACGTTGTCGAGTTCGCCACGCATCAGGTTGTTGTTGATCACATCCTCGGCGTCTGCCGGCAAAGGCACATCGGCGCCGGTCACGGGGTCTATGGCCTTGCCATCCTTGACAAGCAGCACTTGGCCGCCAGCGGTTTTGACGGCGTCGTCGGCCAGCGCCTGGATGAAGGCGGCCGTTTTCTCGTCCGGCATTGCAGCCGCCTTGGCCAAGGCTTGCACGCGCGACTCGGTGCCGCCTATGGCCATGGCCTTGGCTTGCTCTGCCGTCAAGGCATGCACAGCCCCGACGCACCAAAAGAGGATGGTTACAAACAAAATTCGCACCATATTCGAGCATTTCATCATTGAAACTGTTCTATCGTTGTGCATTAAAGGGCAAAAAAGAAGCTAGAGCATGGGGCTTCGCCAAATGAAGCCGCAGACTGCAAATTCCTTCTGATTATCCGCACCGAAGAAGTGCAAGAAACAGGCCACTGCGTGGTAAGTCGGGGATGGGTCCTAAACTAAAAAGCCGCACCTCTTTCTTTCGAACAAGGTGCGGCTCCCGCCTGTGACAGGCCTGGGGTTCAAGCCTTATTTTTTAGCTGGCTCGTCAGGCTTCTTGTCGTTGCCTTCGATGAACGGGCTCCATGGCTTGGCTTTGACCGGGCCGGGTGTCTTCCACACCACGTTGAACTGGCCGTCGGCCTTGATCTCGCCGATGAACACCGACTTGTGCAGGTGGTGATTCTTCTCGTCCATCTTCGAGACGATGCCAGACGGCGCCTTGAAAGTCTGGCCGGCCATGGCGGCGATGACTTTGTCGGTGTCGGTGGACTTGGCTTTTTCAACCGCTTGTTTCCACATGTTGATACCGATGTAGGTCGCTTCCATCGGGTCGTTGGTCAAAGGCTTGTCCTTGTGACCGGCGATGCCCTTGGCTTTGGCGTAGGCGCTCCATTTTTTGATGAACTCGTCATTGGCCGGGTTCTTGATCGACTGGAAGTAGTTCCAGGCGGCCAGGTGACCGACCAGTGGCTTGGTGTCCACGCCGCGCAGTTCTTCTTCGCCCACAGAGAAGGCGACAACCGGCACGTCTTTGGCTTTGAGGCCGGCGTTACCGAGTTCTTTGTAGAAAGGCACGTTGGAGTCACCATTGATGGTGGAGACCACTGCTGTTTTGCCACCGGCGGAGAATTTCTTCACGTCAGCCACGATGGTCTGGTAATCCGAATGGCCAAACGGTGTGTATTTTTCGTCGATGTCTTTGTCAGCGACGCCTTTGCTTTTGAGGTAAGCGCGCAGGATTTTGTTGGTGGTGCGTGGGTACACATAGTCAGTGCCCAGCAGAACCCAACGCTTGGCAGCGCCGCCTTCTTTGCTCATGAGGTAGTCCACGGCAGGGATGGCCTGCTGGTTAGGGGCTGCACCTGTGTAGAAAACGTTTTTGGACAGCTCTTCACCTTCGTACTGGACGGGGTAGAACAGCAGGCCGTTCATTTCTTCAACAACGGGCAACACCGACTTGCGGGACACGGAAGTCCAGCAACCGAAGATCACGGAGACTTTGTCTTGGCCGAGCAGCTGCTTGGTTTTTTCAGCGAACAGGGGCCAGTTGGAGGCCGGGTCGACGATGACGGGCTCGAGCTTCTTGCCCATAACGCCGCCTTTGGCATTGATCTCATCAATGGCCATCAAGACGGTGTCTTTGAGGACGGTCTCGGAAATGGCCATGGTGCCAGACAGGCTGTGCAAAATGCCGACCTTGATGGTGCCGGCGCCTTGGGCGAAGGCCGACATAGCGGACAGGCCGGTCAGGGCGACGGCGGCGGTGAGTGCCTTGAGGGTAAAACGACGTTGCATGTGATGCTTCTCCGGGTGGGTTGAATGGGTTTTTCGCTGGGATCAAGCCGCTTAAAGAGGCTTTTTCTCAGCGATGAACCGATTCTGGAGAAGGATATGCAGGCTGGAAATACGCCGGGTGGCGTACATGAGTGCGCCGCCATGCTGGGCCGGCAGCCGGGCGCTGCGTTTAGTCGGGTCTGTCTTCAGACGCAGACTCGTTGGCCTGCGAGGCGCTCAAGCCGTCACGGCTGATGGCAAACAAATCCCATGCGGCCATGAACATGGCTGCGATGACCGGGCCGATCACAAAGCCGTTGAGCCCGAACAGCGCCATGCCGCCGATGGTGGAAAGCAGCACCAGGTAGTCGGGCATTTTGGTGTCTTTACCCACCAGCAAAGGCCGCATGAGGTTGTCCACCAGGCCGATCACCAGAACGCCAAAAGCGGCCAGCACCACACCCTCAAAAAATTGACCGGTGACGAGAAAGTAAACCGCTACCGGCAGCCAGACCAGGGCGGCGCCCACGGCGGGCACCAGTGACAAAAATGCCATCACCGTGCCCCAAAGAACAGGGGCATGAATGTCGAGTAACCAAAAAATCAAGCCGCCCAGAGCGCCCTGCATCATGGCCACGGCGATATTGCCCTTGACGGTGGCCCTGATGACGGTGGTGAACTTGCCGGCCAAATCGCGCTTGACATGCGCTTGCAAGGGCAGCTGGCGGTTCATGCGGGCGACCAGAGATGCGCCGTCACGCAAAAAGAAAAACAGCACATACAGCATGATGCAAAAGCTGACCAAAAACTCAAACGTGTTTTGACCGATGCCCAGCGCCTGGGTGGCCAGAAACTGGCTGGCGCGGCTCAGTCCGGAGCTCAGGCGCTCTTGAATCAAGGCCATGTCAGTCAGCCCGAAACGGGCCAACAGACCGTGCACCCATTCAGGCAACAAGGCGTAAAAATCCTGCAAGTAGCGGCTGAAGCTGGCTTTTTCTGTCTGCAAATTACTGAAAAGCAAATTGGCTTCTTGCACCAGCATGGCGCTGACCAGGCTCAAGGGCAGGATGACCAGCAACAAGATGATCGTCAGGGTCAACAGTGCGGCGGAGTTAAAACGCCCCGGCAAGAGACGCAGAAACCATGCATACACCGCATAAAACAAAATCGCCATCACCCCAGCCCAGAAAACAGCGCCGTAAAAGGGCGACAGCAACCATACAAAAGCCGCGCTGACAAAGAGCAACAAGTACAGGAAGAACTTGTCCTCAAACGTTGCAGGCGGCTGGGGCTTGGATGGTTTCATGGCGGTGCTCAAGGTTAGCAAAAGGCGAGAGCAGATGAGCCCCGGACAGCGCCGCGCACGAGGCGCGGCACGCCAAAGGCAAAAAGGGTCAGCGCGCCGGAGGCGGACGCACGGAACCTGTGGGCGCACGGCCGGCAATGTGCCGGAATGTGATGCGGCCCTTGCTCAGGTCGTAAGGCGAGAGCTCCAGCGACACCTGGTCACCCGCCAGTATGCGGATGTGGTTCTTGCGCATCTTGCCGGAGGTGTAAGCGATCAGCTTGTGGCCGTTGTCCAGCGTGACTCGAAAGCGCGAGTCGGGCAGAACCTCTTCCACCAGGCCGTGCATTTCAATCAGTTCTTCTTTTGCCATGGCTCGTCTCCTTCAGGATGAATACAAAAAGATCGCTTGCAGTGCCGGTATCAGGCGTGGGCGGCGGTGTTGCGCTCGCCGATCCAGGCCATTGCATGCGCGGTGGCGTAATGCAATGCAGCAGGTGCATTGTCGAACAAGGTGGAAAAGCGTGACACGCGGTCGTGCGTGGCGCTGCCTTTGCCGGAACGGATGGACACCGAGGCGGCAAAACCGCCGTCGTCGAGCTGGGTTGCCACTGGCGAGACCCGGTACTTGCCCACCTCGATGGGATGGAGATGATGATTCATAAACAGTGCGGTGCCCCAGCTTGGGCCGGGCACATATAAAAGGGAAAACAAACGACTTGCAAGCAAGCCAAGGGTTCCGGTTTCCGGATGGGGCCGGATAAGGCCGGATTTAGGCACCGCTTGGGAAGTCTTAGCTAGGAAAATAGAACAGTGCTGGCAAGGTTCAGGGCTGTGTGGGCGCTGAAAACACTGTGAAGTCCGGGCTCTGAGAAGCGCCGCGCTCTTGGGGTCAGACCACTTCAAGATTTGAATTTGGAAAGGCTTGTCACAAAAAGCTGTGCGATACCGAAGCTGTCATTGTACCGGATATGGCCGGCTGGGACCGGTTAATTCTGAAACTGCGGGTGCAACTGCTTGATACGGCTCATGGCCATGCCCGCGGCGGCGGTGCGGGTTTCCACGCCCAGCTTGGCAAAAACGCGCTCCAGGTGCTTTTTAACCGTCATCGGGCTGGTGCCCAGAATGTCGCCGATGTCGCGGTTGATCTTGCCCTTGACCACCCAGTACAAGACTTCGGCCTCGCGCGCGGTGAGCTTGAAACTCAGGCTCATGGCCTGGATGACGGTTTCGTCGGACTCCTCGCGCATGATGATCAGCCAGTCGTCGTCACCGGTTTGCTGGTGCAAACGGAAAGTCAGCCGCTTGGCGCCCTGCTCAATGGCCAGGCGCGGCGGCTCAAGTTGCTGCTCGGCCATGGCCAGGTGGCGGCGCAGCCAGGTCAGCACGGCTTCGGGGGTTTGCGGGGCGGCCGTGCCGTAGTAGCGCTGCAAAAGCTCGCGGGCCAGTGAGGTTTGCCACATCAAGCGGCCGTCACTCACCCGTACGGTGATGGTGGCGTAGCCAAAAGCGTCCAGCGCGTTGCGGGCCTGGCGCTTTTCTCGCGCGCCTTGCAAATGCACAGCAATGCGCGCCAGCACTTCCTTGGGCTTGATCGGCTTGGTGACATAGTCCACGCCGCCGACTTCGAGAGCGGCCACCAGGTATTCGGTTTCGGTGAGCCCTGTCATGAAAACGATGGGTATGTGCGCTGTCGCAGGCGAAGCTTTGAGGCGGCGCGCCACCTCAAAGCCATCCATACCGGGCATCATGGCGTCCAGCAGGATGATGTCGGGCAAGGCCTGCGCGGCGCGCTGCAAGGCGGCCTCGCCCCCGGTGGCCACCAGCACGGTGTAGCCGGACTCGTCCAGCGCGTCATGCAACACAGCCAGGTTGTCGGGCACGTCGTCAACGATCAGCACCACGTCGCTGTTGGCCCTGTCCAGGGTTTGTTCCAGCGGGCGGCTCACTCGGCGGCTCCGGCGGGTGTGTCGAGTTGCCGGCCCATGGCCTCAAACTGAAACTGCTTGGCCAGCGTGCGCATGCCGGCCACAAAGCCGGCGCATTCGGGCTGGACTTTTTCTATCGTGTCGAGCTGGTTCAAAATGCCGCGCACAAAGCCCAACGAGACCATGTCGCGCAAGGCCTGCAGTTCGACGGCCGCCGGCCACACCAGCGCACCGGCCGGTGCTACTGGCGCCACCGGCGCAGCGGCGGGCTGGGCCAGCCAGCGCAATTGCAAATGCCGCTCCAGCCAGTCGAGCAACTCGCTGTGGCGCACGGGCTTGAGGATGAAGTCTTCGGCGCGGATACCGACGTCGTTGTCCAGGCCCTTGTCAAAAGCATTGGCCGACACGATGGCAATGTGGGGCCGCGACTGGCCACCCAGCGCACGCAGCCGGCGTATGGTTTCCCAGCCGTCAATGCCTGGCATGGCCAGGTCCATCAGGATGGCATCGGGCTGCAGGCCGGCGGCCATCAAGTCCAGGCAGTCGTGGCCGCTGGCGGCGGTGCGGATTTCAAAGCCCAGCGGTTGCAGCAGGTTCACCAGCAGCTCGCGGTCGGCTTCTTCGTTGTCCACCACCAGAATGCGCCTGCGCTCGCCGGCATAGCCGTGGCGCGGCCGGCTGATAGCCGGCTCCGGCGCAGCCTGGCCCGGGGCCAGCCGCACTTCCGGCAAAAACAAGCGCACACGAAATACAGAGCCGACGCCGGGGGTGCTGCTCATGGTGAGTTCGCCGCCCATCAGGTCGGTCAGCATCTTGGCAATCGTCAGCCCCAGGCCTGCGCCGGGCGCGGCCACGCCCGGGGTGTTGGCGCGGGTGAAGGGCTCAAAAATGCGCTCGCGCTCGTCGTCGGACAGGCCTGGCCCGGTGTCTTCAACATCGATCAGCGCCATCTCCCGGGCGTAGCGCACACGCAGCGTGACATGGCCTTGCGCTGTGAACTTGATGGCATTGCCCAGCAGGTTGATGAGAATCTGCCGCACGCGTTTTTCGTCGGCGCGCACCACCACCGGCAGGCTGCCTTCGGTCTCAAAATGAAACTGCAAACCCTTAGCCAAAGCTTCGAGCTCAAACAGGTTGGCCATTTCGCGCACACCGTCGGCAAAGTGCATGGGTTTGACGTTGAGCGTGAGCTTGCCGCTTTCAATGCGGGCGACGTCCAAAGTGCCCTCAATCAAGGAGAGCAAATGCTCGCCGCCGCGTTTGATGACGCTCACCGCCTGGCGGCGGTGCGGCGGAATTGAGGGGTCTTCACCCATGAGCTGCGCGTAGCCCAATATGCTGTTGAGCGGTGTGCGCAACTCATGGCTGATGGCGCTGATGTAGCGACTCTTGGCCTGATTGGCCTGGTCGGCCAGTTGCTTGGCTTGCTGCAGGGCCTCGTCGGTTTGCCGGTGCGATTCAATTTCTTGCATGAGCAAATGGGTTTGGCGGTTGGACTCTTCCTGCGCCACCTGGCGGCTTTTGTGGGCCAGCACCATCCACCAGGCCACCACGCCGGCGATCACCAGCAGCGCAAAGTAGGCTTTGACAAAGCCCGAGCGCAATGCGGCCGCAGACACGCCCACCGACTCGGCCAGGGGCCGCAGTTCCTGCACATACAAAAAACCGAAAACGCCTGCGAGCACCGGCACGATGACCAGCATCATCAGTAAAAAATGAGCCAGGCCGGTGTCCAAGTACTGCCAGATGCTGCGCGGCAAAACCCAGCGCAGAGCGCCCGACCATTGGGCGGACAAGCTCGCTTGCGGTTTGCACATGTCGCCGCAGCGCGCGTCCAGGGTGCAGCACAGCGAGCAGATCGCGCCCTGGTAAGCGGGGCAATGCGCCATGTCGGGTTTTTCGTAGCTGCGCTCACAAATCACGCAGCGGCTTAGGCTGTGCGCATTCAACGCATCCTCGCCTGCCTGGGCCGTTGCAGGCCCGGGGTCGCTGCTGCGGGCCATGTAGTAACGCCCGCAGGTGGCCCAGGCGATCAAGGGTGAAGTGACCAGCGCCGTGAGCATGGCAATCACCGCAGAAAAAGCCTGCGCCATGGGGCCGAACACACCCAGGTGCGCAGAGACCCCCAGCACCGAGGCCAGGCCCATGGCGCCAACGCCTACCGGGTTGATGTCATAAAGATGGGCGCGTTTGAATTCAATGCCCTTGGGAGACAAGCCCAGAGGCTTGTTGATCACCAGATCGGCCACCACCGCCATCATCCAGGCAATGGCGATATTGGAGTACAGCCCGAGCACTTCGCCGAGCGCCTTGAACACATTCATCTCCATCAGCATGAAGGCGATCAGGGTGTTGAACACCACCCACACCACGCGCCCGGGGTGGCTGTGCGTGAGGCGCGAGAAAAAGTTAGACCAGGCCAGCGAACCGGCGTAGGCGTTGGTGACGTTGATCTTGAGCTGGGAGACCACCACAAACAGCGCGGTCGCCGCCACCGCCATGCCGTAGCTGGGAAACACGTACTCGTAAGCGGCCAGGTACATCTGGTTGGGGTCGACGGCGCGCTCCGGCGGCACCATGTTGTGGATGGCCAAGTAAGCCAGCAACACACCGCACAGCATTTTGACGACGCCCAGCAAAACCCAACCCGGTCCGCCCGCCAGCACGCCGCCCCACCATCGCCAGCGCGTGGCCGGGGTATGCACGGGCATGAAGCGCAGGTAATCCGCCTGCTCGCCCATTTGCGTGATGAGGGCAATGCCTACCGTTAAACCAGCACCAAATAGGTGCAAATTAAAGCCGCCTCCTGGATTTAACTCACCTGCATAGTGCACAACTCCGGCGAACGCACCAGGATCGCGCATCAGCACATAGACAAAAGGCAGCACCAGCATCAGCAACCAGACTGGCTGCGTCCACATTTGGAAGCGGCTGATGGTGGAGACGCCGTGCGTGACCAAAGGAATCACCACCACGGCGCAGATCAGGTAGCCCCAGACCGGCGGAATGCCCAGCGCCAACTCGAGCGCATAGGCCATGACGGCGGCTTCCAGCGCAAAAAAAATGAAAGTGAAGGAGGCGTAGATCAGCGAGGTGAGCGTTGAGCCGATGTAGCCGAAACCCGCGCCCCGGGTGAGCAAGTCCATGTCCACGCCGTAGCGCGCGGCGTAAATGCTGATGGGCAGGCCCGCCAAAAAGATGATCAGGCCGGTGGCCACGATGGCCCAGAAAGCGTTGGCAAAGCCGTATTGCACCAGCAAAGTGGCTCCCACGGCTTCGAGAATCAAAAACGAGGCGGCGCCAAAAGCCGTGTTGGCCACCCGCCACTCGGACCACTTGCGAAAGCGCTGCGGGGTGTAGCGCAGTGCGTAATCTTCCATGGTCTCGCTGGCAACCCAGCTGTTGTAGTCGCGCCGGATCTTGATGATGCGCTGCACTGCCGGCGGCGAACGCGATGGCGAGCCGGAATCAGGCGGCGAAGTGGTAATGGCGTCGTTCATGGGCAGGCAGTTAGCACTTCTGTGGTGCAGTTTCTGTGCCACGGCCGGCGCAGCCGGCCCGGCCGTGGCACTGTTCTTGCCTTTTAAAACTTCAAGCCAACCCCAATGGCCCACCCGGAAGAAGCCCATGGAACTGACCCCCCGAGAAAAAGACAAGCTGCTGATCTTCACCGCCGGCCTGCTGGCCGAACGCCGCCGCGCACGCGGCCTCAAACTCAATTACCCCGAAGCTGTGGCGCTGATCAGTGCCGCCGTCATGGAAGGAGCGCGCGACGGCAAGACCGTGGCCGAATTGATGAGTGATGGTCGCAACATCCTCACCCGAGCCGACGTGATGGAGGGCATTGCAGAGATGATTCCTGACATCCAGATTGAAGCAACGTTTCCCGATGGCACCAAACTTGTGACGGTGCATCAGCCGATCACTTAGGCTCACCCTGTTGTGGCTCGCTGCGCGTAGCCGCCTCCCCCTTCCAGGGGCGGCAGCTGCGGCCCGGCAAAGCCGGTTCCGCGCTGAAATTAGGAAGTCACCCTGTTGCAGCTCGCTTTGCGTAGCTGCCTCCCCCTCAAGGGGCAACAGCTGCAGCCCGGCAAAGCCGGTTCCGCGCTGTTACTTGGAAATTTTGTCAGTCTGTTTTTTACTTTTGTTTTTCATTTTTGGAGCTCTTGATGCCTCAACAAATTCTGAAACTGCTCTCCTTTGTGTTGGCTTGGCTTGCATGCGCACCGGCTCTGGCGCATGAGGGTCATGGTTTGGCTGGCTCGCACTGGCATGTGACGGATGCCTGGGGTTTTGCAGCGCTGGGTCTGGGTCTGGTGGCCCTTATCTGGTTCTCTAAAGGGGAAAAATGATGGCCATGGTCCCTGGCGAATATTTCATTGACGAGGGCGAACACGCGCTCAACCCGGGCCGCCGCACGATCACGCTGGTGGTGCAAAACACGGCCGACCGGCCCATCCAGGTGGGCTCGCACTATCACTTTGCAGAAACCAACGCAGCGCTGGGCTTTGACCGCGCGGCCGCGCGCGGCATGCGGCTGAACATCGCGTCGGGCATGGCGGTGCGTTTTGAACCCGGTCAGCAACGCACGGTGGAGCTGGTCGACTATGCCGGCGAGCGCAAGGTTTTCGGTTTTCGCGGACTCACGCAGGGAGCACTTTGATGGCCGGCATTGGACGACGCGCTTACGCAGAAATGTTCGGGCCCACGGTCGGCGACCGGCTGCGCCTGGCAGACACCGAGCTGACGATTGAAGTGGAGGCCGACTACACGCTGCGAGCCGGTGGCTACGGCGAAGAGGTGAAGTTTGGCGGCGGCAAAACCATTCGTGACGGCATGGCGCAGTCACAGGCCACACGGGCGCAGGGCGCGGTAGACACCGTCATGACCAACGCGCTGATCATGGACCACTGGGGCATTGTCAAGGCCGACATCGGCTTGAAGGGCGGCCGCATCGCCGCCATCGGCAAGGCGGGCAACCCGGACGTGCAACCGGGCGTGGACATCATCATCGGCCCGGGCACCGAGATCATCAGCTGCGAAGGCATGATCGTTACCGCAGGCGGCATTGATTCGCACATTCACTTCATTTGCCCCCAGCAGATCGAGGAAGCGCTGAGCTCGGGCGTGACCACCATGCTGGGCGGCGGCACCGGCCCGGCGACAGGCACCTTTGCCACCACCTGCACGCCGGGGCCCTGGAACATCGAGCGCATGCTGCAAGCGGCTGACGCCTTTCCCATGAACCTGGGCTTTCTGGGCAAGGGCAATGCCAGCTTGCCGGATGCGCTGCACGAGCAGATCAATGCCGGGGTGATCGGCCTTAAATTGCACGAAGACTGGGGCACCACGCCAGCTGCCATCAGCAACTGCCTGGACGTGGCGGATGCCACCGACACGCAGGTGGCCATTCACTCCGATACGCTCAATGAATCAGGCTTTGTGGAGAACACCATCGAGGCCACCAAGGGCCGCAGCCTGTGCGCCTTTCACACCGAAGGCGCGGGCGGCGGCCATGCGCCGGACATCATGCGCGTGGTGGGCGAAGCGAATTTTTTGCCATCGTCCACCAACCCGACCATGCCCTATACCGTCAACACGCTGGACGAGCATGTGGATATGCTGATGGTCTGCCACCACCTGGACCCGTCGATTGCCGAAGACCTGGCTTTTGCTGAAAGCCGCATCCGCAAAGAAACGATTGCAGCTGAAGACATCTTGCATGACCTGGGCGCCATCAGCATGATGAGCAGTGACAGCCAGGCCATGGGCCGCGTGGGTGAAGTCATCATCCGCACCTGGCAAAACGCCCACAAGATGAAACAGCAGCGCGGCTCCTTGCCAGAAGACAGCGCCCGCAACGACAACTTCCGCGCCAAGCGCTACATCAGCAAGTACACCATCAACCCGGCGATTGCCCACGGCATCTCGCACGAAGTAGGCTCCATCGAGGTCGGCAAGTGGGCTGATCTGGTGGTTTGGAAACCGGCTTTTTTCGGTATCAAACCGTCCCTTATTTTGAAGGGCGGCTTCATCGCCATGGCCGCCATGGGCGACCCGAACGCCTCTATACCGACGCCGCAGCCGGTGCATTACCGGCCCATGTTCGGTGGCTTTGGCGGCGCAGTCGCCCGCGGATCGCTGACCTTTGTGTCGCAGGCAGCGCAAGCTGCGGGCGTGAAGGAACGCTTTGGCCTGGCCAAGAACCTCAGTGCCGTGAAAAACATACGCGGCGTACGCAAGCAGCACATGGTTCACAACGCCTACCTGCCGCGCATGGAGATTGACCCGCAAACCTACCAGGTACGCGCCGACGGTCAGCTGCTGACCTGTGAGCCCGCCAGCAGCTTGCCGATGGCGCAGCGATACTTTTTGTTTTGAAAAAATGCAGCTCTTCAAAGCTCGCGCCAGGCCAGAAGCAACGACCGCTTATCGTTCGGCTGCTTAGCGAGCTTTGCTGTGCGTGTGAATCCAATCGGCCAGGGCTGCCTCATCCATCGCGCCCGCAGCGACTTCCATCACGACCAAGGTGGCATCCAACTGAGAGACAGTCAGGCGGTAGCCATTTGCGGCCAAAAACAAACCCATAGACAAAAATGCGGCCCGCTTGTTGCCATCTACGAAAGCATGGTTCTTGGCCAGCGCCACACCATAGGACGCAGCAAGGCGCGCAAAGTCGGGGTTTTCATAGAGGGCCAGATGGACAGGACGCGCCAGTGCAGATTCAAGCAATCCTTCGCTTCGCAAACCAGCAGCACCACCGTGCTCAGCCAGACTTTCGTCATGCAAGAGCAGCAGAACTTTGCGATTGACCCATTTCCACTGCGTCATTTTGCAAGTTGGTGGAAAGTGTCCCGGAACTCATGCATGAACTCGCGCCCCAGCTTCAATTGCTCTTCCATATCGGGGTCGTACGGGCTGAGCGTCAATCCGTTGACCGCTTCGCTGACATACAAGCAATCACCCTTTTCCACCTTGAGCCTTGCCAGGGTTTCTTTGGGCAAAATCACACCTACCGAATTGCCGATTTGCGTGAGTTTGAGTACGGTCATGGCCAATCCCTCGAAGTTATAACGTTTGTTATATTACCTCCAACTTCCCGAACCTACAAGCCACCATGCTCCAAACCTCCAAAGTCATCTCGCAAGGCCATGGCCTGGCTCCCGTGCTGCTTAAACGCGCTGCCACCGTCGAGCTCGACTGGGATGTGCGCCAGAAAAGCCGTTTCGACACCACCGACTCGCTGGGCCGGCACCTGGGTGTTTTTTTGCCGCGCGGCACGCTGCTGCGCGGTGGTGATGTGCTGGTGGTCGAGGACGGCTCCATGGTCCGCGTGCTGGCTGCGCCGCAGCCGGTGTTGCGCATCAGTGCCTGCCCCACGCACGGCTCGCCCTTTGACCTGACACGCGCTGCCTACCATCTGGGCAACCGCCATGTGCCTATTGAGCTCAAGCCCGACCACCTGAAGATCGAGCCCGACCATGTGCTGGCCGACCTGCTGCGGGCCATGCACCTGATCGTGAACACGGTGGACGAAGCTTTTGAACCCGAGGGAGGCGCCTACAGCGCAGCCACGCACGCGGGTCATCACCACGGCGGCCATGCACATGGCGACCACGAAGAGCACAGCGACCACGGCCACGCCAAGACGGACGCCGCACCGCATGTGCACGGCCCCGACTGCGGACATGACCACGGGCATGATCACAGCCACGATCACGCGCACAGCCATGACCATGCCGCGCCGGCTTCAGTGCCCGTTCAGTTTCACGCCCAGCGCCCGCCCAAGACCTGAGCCGCGCCGCCCATGCCCACCCCAGTGGCCTCACCGGCCGGCGCCTTACCTGCCGCCAGTCTGCTGCAACTCATCTGGCTGGCCTCGCCGGCTCTGCCCGTGGGCGGTTTTTCGTATTCAGAGGGCCTGGAAGCGGCTGTTGAATGGGGTGGCATCAGCCATGAAGCCAGCGCGGCCGACTGGCTTAGCGCACAGTTGCAGCTGAGCCTGGCGCGCTCTGACCTGCCCGTGATCGCAGCTGCCCTGACCGCCTGGCGGGCCGCTGACTTGGCGCGCGTGCGCGAACTCAATGACTGGCTGTTGCAAACACGCGAGACCAGCGAGATGCGCCAGCAAACCGAGCAGATGGGCAAGTCACTGCTCGAATGGCTGCGCAACCACGAAGGCGCCGACGCGGCGCACATCGCCGCCTGCGCTGCGCTGCCGCCCACCTACCCTGTCGCCTTTGCCCTGGCCGCTGCACCGACCGCTGCCAGCGTGCGCGACTGCCTGCTGACCTATGCCTTTGGCTGGGCCGAAAACATGATGCAGGCCGCGCTCAAGTCGGTACCGCTGGGCCAAAGCGCCGGGCAGCGCCTGCTGGCCCGGCTCAGCCGCGAGATACCGCCGGCGGTCGAGGCTGCGCTGGTCATGCCAGATGCTGATCGCCAGGCCTTCTCCCCCATGCTGGCGATCATGTCGTCGCGACACGAAACCCAGTACTCACGCCTATTCCGTTCTTAAACCCTTTTTTCTACTTCTAAGCCCGCCATGAGCCTGCACCACATTGCCAACCGCACCAAAAAACTACCGCCCCTGCGCGTGGGCATAGGCGGCCCCGTCGGCTCCGGCAAAACCACCTTGTTGGAAATGCTCTGCAAGGGCATGAAAGCAAAGTACGACCTGGTGGCGATCACCAACGACATTTACACCAAGGAAGACCAGCGCCTGCTGACGGTGAGTGGCGCGCTGGATGCTGACCGCATCATGGGCGTAGAAACCGGCGGCTGCCCGCACACTGCCATTCGTGAAGACGCCTCGATCAACCTTGAGGCGATTGACCGCATGCTGGTGGATTTTCCGAATGCCGATGTGGTGTTTGTGGAGTCCGGCGGAGATAACCTGGCCGCTACCTTCAGCCCCGAGCTGAGCGACCTGACGATTTATGTGATCGACGTGGCAGCCGGCGAAAAA
>CANIDW010000002.1 GCA_947466165.1 Comamonadaceae bacterium
AACAAGGGATGCGGATGGGCAATCACGGCGACACCTTTGGAGGCGGCGGCGGGCTCGTCCAGGGCCATTTCGATCCGGCCTGCCTGGCCTTGGATCGTGAGTTTTTGGGTTTGTGCGTTCAAAACCAGGCGTTCGTGAAGGCGAGGTTTCAGCGACCCAGATGCGGCGGCGTCAGCAAGCGCTCCACCACCTGACCGTTTTGAAGGTGTGACTGAACAATTTCGTCAATGTCATGTTCATCAACGTAGCTGTACCAGACCGCCTCCGGGTACACCACCAGCACCGGGCCCGCAGCGCAACGGTCCAGGCAACCGGACTTGTTAACGCGCACCTGCCCGGGACCGCTCAAGCCGGCGTCTTTGACGCGAGACTTGCAATGATCAAACGCGGCTTGCGCCCCGTGATGCGCGCAGGCGTTCTGGCCGTTACTGCGCTCATTGAGGCAAAAGAAAACATGGCGCTGGTAATAAGATGCAGGCGCTGCACTGCCATCTGAAGGCGTGGGTGTCACAAGAATCATGCCTTGATTTTACGGGCGCGAGTCGCCCGGCACATCTTCAGGCCGGCACAAGCGCATGATCACGTAGGTCAAGGCTGCAAACGGCCACGACCAACCCAACCATTGGGCCAGTCCGTGAAAGCGGATAAACCGGCCCTGCTCCCAGATTTGCAGGTTCTGCGCCAGATAGGGGCTGGCTGAAGCCTGGTTGAGCATGACCAGCTGCACACTCAAGGCCAGCAAGGCCAGCACGGTGGCCGTGCGCGGGGATGTCCACAAAGTCAGCAGCGCCAGCATGCAAGCGCCCAGAAAACCGATGCGCACTGGCAGGTCAAACCAGGCCCATGCATGCGTTGGCCCGTAACTCAGGGCCGCAGACAGCACCGTGAAATACAGACCACCGGCCAACAGCCACAAAACGGCAGCGCTGCGGTGAGCCCAGCCGCGTATCACGCCAAAAGCGATCAAGCAGGGAATAAGCCCGCCCAGCGCCACCACAATCACCTGCGTGGCCGGCACCATGGGCTGGAGTTCGACATCCCGCACAGGCAGCCACTCCAGAAAAGGTGAATCCACCAGCAGCGCGGCCAGCGCCGGCTCCAAGCGCTCGAGAATCTGCCCCAGGCCCAGCGGTACCGACACCGGGAACAGCAAAGCCAGTGGCCACAAGGCCAGCAAAACCAAAGCGCCTCGCGCTTCGGTTTCAAACCAGCGCGCCCGGAAATCGTTCCAACGATGCAACACGCCCATTTTTTCCAGCAGCGAAGCGCTCACCGCGCCGGCCCAGGCGCCTGAGGCGTTGAGCGCAAAGTCAACGTTAGAGGGAACCCTGGACGGCAAATGCGCCTGCAAAGTTTCCATGCTCAGGGACAGCACAGCTGCCGACAGACTCGCCAGACTGATGGCCCAGGCCCCCCGGCCGCTGCGCAGCGCTGCCAGCGCGAGCAAGAAACCCAAAGGGGCGTAACCCAGAAAATTGATGCCGACATCAAAGCCGGTCCAGTAGCGCGGCCAGGGTGCAGTCAAAAAAACGAATGGCGACAAGCCCTGGTCGCGCCAGCCGGTGAAGGGGTACAGGCTGGCATAAATAATCAGGCACGCAGTGGCCAATGCCAATGGCCAAGCCGTGGTCCGGTGGAGGGCGGAGCTCATGCAGGCACCACCATGTTTGTCTCAAGTTGGGGCGTTATGGATCAGCCCTGCCAGGGCTTGACCACCACCAGCACCACAGCCGCGACCAACATCAGCACCGGCAACTCGTTGAACCAGCGCCACCAGACATGGCTGCGCGTGTTGCGCTGAGCCACAAAATCTTTGAGCATGCGAGCGCACAGGTGGTGATAAGCCAGCGCCAGCAGCACCACCAGCAGTTTGGCGTGCATCCAGCCATTGCCCGGACCGCGGCCTATGCCGTAACCCAGCCAAAGCCAAAGCCCCAGCACCAGCGCCGGCACCGCCAGCAAGTTGGTGAATCGCAGCAGTTTGCGGGCCATCAGCAGCAGGCGCTCACGCTCGGCCACGCTGCCCTCAGGCACCATGGCCAGGTTCACAAAAATCCGCGGCAAATAGAACAGCCCGGCGAACCAGCTGGCCACGAAGATGATGTGAAACGATTTGACCCAGAGCATGCCGGCAGTGTAGCGCTGGGCCCCGGCCCCGAGTTTTGGCACAATTTGCCCATGACCACCTTTGCCCCCTTCCCACTTGGCCGGCCCCGCCGCCTGCGTCGCGACAGCTTCACACGCAATCTGGTGCGTGAAAACAGCTTGAGCGCACACGACCTGATTTACCCGGTGTTCGTCACCGACGGTCAGCGCCAGCGGGTGCCCATTGCCTCCATGCCCGGCGTCGAGCGCCTGAGCCTGGACTTGCTGCTGCCGGTGGCCGAAGAATGCGTCAAGCTGGGCATCCCGGTGATGGCCCTGTTTCCGGTGATTGACACGGCCCTGAAAACGCCCGACGGCCGCGAGGCCATGAACCCCGAAGGCCTGGTGCCGCGCGTCGTGCGCGAACTCAAAAAACGCTTTCCGGAACTGGGCGTCATGACCGACGTGGCGCTCGACCCCTTCACCAGCCACGGCCAGGACGGCCTGCTCGACGACACCGGCTACATCTTGAACGACGAGACCGTGGCCGTGCTGACCGAGCAGGCGCTGACCCAGGCCGAAGCCGGCGTGGACATCGTCGCGCCCAGCGACATGATGGACGGACGCATCGGCGCCATCCGCACCGCGCTGGAAAGCCGGCGGCTGATTCACACACGCATCATGGCTTACAGCGCCAAATACGCCAGTGCCTTTTACGGCCCGTTTCGCGACGCCGTCGGCTCGGCCGGCAACCTGGGCAAGGCCGACAAAAAGGTCTACCAGATGGACCCGGGCAACACCGACGAGGCTCTGCGCGAAGTGGCGCTGGACATCGCCGAAGGCGCCGACATGGTGATGGTCAAGCCCGGCATGCCCTACCTGGACGTGGTGCGCCGCGTCAAAGACGAGTTCAAGGTGCCGACCTTCGCTTACCAGGTCAGCGGTGAGTACGCCATGCTCAAGGCCGCCGCCCAAAACGGCTGGCTGGACCATGACGCGGTGATGCTCGAAAGCCTGCTGGCCTTCAAGCGTGCCGGTGCCGACGGGGTGCTCACGTACTTTGCCATTGACGCGGCGCGTTTGTTACAAAAAACCTAATTGCCATCTAGCCGGCCAGCCATGTGCAAATAGTTGAATTCACTGCCGACAGCTTGCGCTTTTCAGACACCCTGCCTGCGCAGGCGCCGTCTGACGGTTTTGTCTGGGTGTTTCTGGACCGCCCCGAAGTCGAGACCCAGGAGCCCTTGCTGCAACTGGCGGCCCAGCAACTGGGCGGCTCCGTGCTGCTGGACCTGCACAGCCAGGACCTGGGCAACGCGGGCCATTGCTCCCACTACGACTACACCTCCATTTACGACCTGATTATTTTCCGGCGACTGGCCACGCCGCTCGAAACACGGCTGGACCGCGAGCAGGAAGCCGCCGTCGAGCTCTACCACGGGCAAGGCGGCGAGCCGTACATCAAGCCCCGCGGCGGCCTGCCCGCCTTCAATCGCATCAACTCCAAGGCGGTGGGGTTTGTGGTGTTTGACAGGCTGCTGATCAGCGTGCACCCGCGCGGCTGCTACACCGCCACGAACTTCATCGAGCGCGCACTGAGCGATGCCAAATTCAGCGTGGACAGTGTCTCGGCGCGCAACCGCATGCCGTCCAGCCCGGCCGACCTGGTGCTGCGCATGGTCAACACCATGGTCGACAGCTACATCGACGTGCGCAAGGAACTCACCCAACAGCTCGAGCACTGGCAGGCTGAGCTGCTCAAACCCAATTCGCGATTTATCAACTGGGGCTCGCTGATGAGTGCGCGCAGCCAGCTGCATGTTCTGGAAGACCTGTGTGACGAACAGCACGACGCCATTCAGGAGTGGCTCGATTCACTGCGCGAGCAGCCGATGTCCTCGTTTGCCGCCGATACGCAGCTGGCGCACACCCGGCGCGACCAGCTGGTGGCGCGGGCGCGCGATGTGATTGAACACATCCAACGCGTGGTGCATCACGCTCGCCGGCTTGAGCAATCCGCCGAAACAGTGGTGCAAATCCACTTCAGCGCTCAGAGCAACCGCACCAACAGCATCATGCGCACGCTCACCGCGCTGACCGCCATCTTTTTGCCGCTGAACCTGATCACCGGATTTTTCGGCATGAACTTCGAGTTCATGCCGCTGATTCACTCGGCCGACGGCTTCTGGTGGGTGTTCGGCGCCATGATCCTGCTGGTGATCGTCGTGGTGACGGTGTTCTGGCGCAAGCAGTACCTGGCCAGAACCGCGCGTTAACTCAAGGCGGTAAGTCAGGCCAAGTGCCTGGCAAAGAAATCCAGCGTGCGCGCGCGTGCCAGCGTGGCCGCAGGCTCGTCAAAAGAGCCGCGCTGGTCACAATTGAAACCATGGTCGGCCTCATAGGCCTGCACCGTCACCTCCGGGTGCGCGGCGGCGAATGCATTGACCGTGTCCATGGCAATCCAGTGGTCCTTCTTGCCGAAGTGGGCCAACACCGGGCAGGCCGGCTGGCGCGCTGACTCATCCGGCCCCGTCATACCGCCGCCGTAGTAGCAAACCGCTGCGCTCAGGCCCTTGAGCAAACAGGCCGCTCGCCAGCTCAGCAAGCCGCCCCAGCAATAGCCGACGATGCCGACCTTGCCGCCGCTGGCTTGGCGGGCGTGGTCGATCGCCGCCTGAATATCCTGCAAAACCCCCGGCGCCGGTAATGCCTCGGCAGCAGCCTTCAGACCCATGCCTTGGCCCATGTCAGCCTGGGTGTAGCCCAAGTCCACGCCGGCTTGAACGCGATGAAAAGTGGCCGGCGCAATCGCCAGGTAACCCGCCGCAGCATAGCCGTCTGCGACCGAACAGATGTGCGAATTGACGCCGAAAATTTCCTGCAGCACCACCACGGCAGCCTTGGGTTGGCCGGCCGGTGCGGCCAGGTAGGCCGGCAGCTTGAAGCCATCGGCAGCACTGAGGTCAATGAATGAGCCCATGATGTTTGTCTTTCTGTAAAAAATAAAAGCTTATCGTGCCAGCAGTTTTCGCTCGACAAAGTCAAGCCGGTCCTGGCCCCAGAACATGTCGCCATCGACCACATAGGTCGGCGCTCCGAACACGGACTTGTCGATGGCCTGCTGCGTGTTGGCAGCGTAGCGCTGGGTGACTTCGGCGCTGCCGGCTTGCTGCTGGCGCTGCGCGCTCAAGCCCTGTTCGCTGAGCAGTTCGGCCAGTACATCGGCGTCGGCAATATTGCGCTCGTCGCGCCAGACGGCTTCAAAGACCGCACCGCTCAAGCGCATGGCAGCCTCCACGCCGTCATGCAGGTCCACCGCAATGATCAGGCAAGCCGCGTCGTCGCCGGCCACCGGGAAAAAGCGCGGCTTCAAATTCATCGGCACTTGCAAGTGCCCGCTGAAACGCGCCAGCTCAACCAGGCGGTAAGCCTGGCGCTGCGGCGCGCGCTGGCCCAGCGGCAGGCCACCGGAGACGGCAAACACCTTGCCGAAATCCGTGGGGAGCAAGCGAATGCTGGCACCGGCCCGGCGGGCCATGTCGGTAAAACGCGCATGGCCCAGGTAAGTCCAGGGGCTTGGCGGGCTGAAGTAGTAGTCGATGGTGGCGCTCAAGGGGCTCTCCGGAGTGTTGCAGTGAGTTACATTGAATCCTTGCCGGCATTTATAACCGGCATCACCATTGTTGCCGGAGAAACCCATGTCTGCTGTTGTTTTGATCACTGGCGCTTCGCGCGGTATCGGCGCTGCCACGGCGCTGCTGGCGGCACGCGCCGGCTATGCCGTTGCCGTCAATTACAGCGCCAATTCCTTGGCCGCCGACGAAGTCGTGCGGCAAATCCGTCAAGCCGGCGGTACTGCCATGGCGGTGCAGGCCGATGTGGCCGACGAAGCGCAAGTGCTGACGATGTTTGAAAAAGTCGATGCCAAGCTCGGCCGCCTGACAGCGCTGGTCAACAACGCCGGCGTGGTGGACCAGACCTCGCGCGTAGACGCCATGAGCATGGCGCGCTTTAAGCGCATGTTCGAGATCAATGTCTTTGGCAGCTTTGTCTGCGCGCGCGAGGCCGTGCGGCGCATGAGCACGCGCCACGGCGGCACCGGCGGCACCATCGTCAACCTGTCCAGCGTGGCGGCCCGCCTGGGCGCGCCCGGCCAGTATGTGGACTATGCGGCGGCCAAGGGCGCGATCGATAGCTTCACCGTCGGTCTGGCCAAGGAAGTGGCCGCCGAGGGCATACGCGTTAACGCCGTGCGGCCCGGCATCATCGATACCGACATTCATGCTTCAGGCGGCCTGCCTGACCGGGCCCGCGAGATGGCGCCGCAGGTGCCCATGCAGCGCCCCGGCAGCGCCGAAGAAGTCGCCCGCAGCATCCTCTGGCTGATGAGCCCGGAGTCCAGCTACACCACGGGCACCGTGCTGGACGTGACAGGCGGTCGCTGATGGATTTCAAGCCACTGGTGACGCTGCTGGCCATCGTCAACCCGCTGGCCTGCGTGGCTTTTTTCATTCACTACACACAAAGCTTCTCGCCGGAGCAGCGTCGCCACACCATCCTGATTTCTTCTTGCAGCGCATTTGCCGTGATTGCAGCAAGCGCATTGCTGGGCGTGCAGATTCTGGAGTTTTTCGGCGTTTCTCTGGCCAGCTTTCAAGTCGGCGGCGGCATGCTGCTGCTGACTGCCTCACTGAGCATGCTGAACGCCGAAACACCGCAAACCAAAACCAACTCTGACGAGTTGCATGACGCCGAAGAACGCGCTGCGCAGGGCGCCAGCATTGCCGTGGTGCCGCTGACCATTCCGCTGCTGACCGGACCGGCCACCATGTCCACTGTGGTGATTTATGCTGACAAGGCCAAAACCTTCTGGCAAATGGCCACGCTGATCGGCTACGGTGTGGTGGTGGCGCTGGCCACAGCGCTGTGCTTTTCTCTGGCCGGCCCGATCGCACGCGCACTCGGCAAGACCGGCATCAATGTGATGACCCGGCTGATGGGCCTGGTCCTGGCAGCACTGGCCGTGGAACTGATGGCCGACGGCCTGAGCAAACTGTTTCCGGTTTTGCGCGGCAACGCCTGATCTCTCGCGCCGGACTTCACTTTCGAAAGTATCGAAACACCATGAGCGACACCACGTTCGACTACATCATCATCGGCGGCGGCACCGCCGGCTGCCTGCTGGCCAACCGCCTGAGCGCCAATGCCAGCAAGCGCGTGCTGATGATCGAGGCCGGCCGTCGCGACGACTACCACTGGATCCACATTCCGGTGGGCTATTTGCATTGCATCGGCAACCCGCGCACCGACTGGCTCTACAAGACCGAAGCTGAACCCGGCCTGAACGGTCGCTCTTTGGGCTACCCGCGCGGCAAAACGCTGGGCGGCTCGTCCAGCATCAACGGCATGATCTACATGCGCGGCCAGGCGCGCGACTACGAGCGCTGGGCCGAACTCACCGGCGACGATGTCTGGCGCTGGGACAGCGCTCTGGCCAGCTTTCGCATGCACGAAGACCACTACAAGCTTGACGCATCGCAGGGACAGGTCAACGAGAACTTCCGGCGATTGCACGGCCACAAAAGCCAGCATGCGGGCAGCCAGGGCCTGGCCCAAAAAATCGGTGGCGAATGGCGCGTGGAAAAGCAGCGCCTGCGCTGGGACATCCTGGACGCCTTCTCGCTGGCGGCCCAGCAAGCCGGCATTCCGGCGACTGACGACTTCAATACCGGCGATAACGAAGGTGTGGGCTATTTCGAAGTCAACCAGAAAAGCGGCTTTCGCTGGAACACGGCCAAAGCTTTCCTGCGCCCCACCTGCTTTGGCCGGCCCAACTTTGAAATGTGGACCAGCGCGCAGGTCTGCCAGTTGATCATTGAAAAGCAATCGGATGGCAGCCAGCGCTGCACCGGCGTTGAGGTCTGGAGCGGTAGCGAGCGCGTCAAAGCGTTGGCCACGCGCGACTCGGGCGGGCTGCGCGGCGAAGTGCTGCTGTGCGCCGGCAGCATCGGCTCGCCGCAGATTCTGCAACTCTCGGGCATCGGCCCGGCGGCGCTGCTCAAGCAGCACGGCATTGAAGTCCAACAAGACCTGCCCGGCGTGGGCGCCAATTTACAAGACCATTTGCAAATCCGTTCGGTCTACAAAATCGGGACCGGCGGCAAACGCAACGTGACGCTCAACACCATGGCCAACTCGCTTTGGGGCAAGGCCAAAATCGGTTTGGAATACGCTTGGGCCCGCACCGGCCCGATGAGCATGGCGCCTTCGCAGCTGGGCGCTTTCACGCGCTCCAGCCCCGACCGAGCCCACCCGAACATTCAGTACCACGTGCAACCCCTGTCCTTGGACGCCTTTGGCGAGCCGCTGCACGACTTCAACGCTTTCACCGCCAGCGTTTGCAACATCAACCCGACCAGCCGCGGCAGCGTCAGTATCAAGAGCTCACGCTTTGAAGATGCACCGGCCATTGCCCCGAACTACCTGAGCACGCCCGAAGACCGGCAGGTGGCGGTCGAGTCTTTGCGCCTGACGCGGCGCATCGTCGGGCAGAGCGCGCTGGCCGCCTACCAGCCCGAGGAGTTCCGCCCCGGGACGCAGCACCAGAGCGACGATGAACTGACGCGGCTGGCCGGCGACATTGCCACCACCATTTTTCACCCGGTGGGTACCACTAAAATGGGCAAATTGGACGATCCGATGGCCGTGGTGGACTCACACCTGCGGGTACGCGGCATCAGCGGGCTGCGCGTGGTCGATGCCGGCGTGATGCCACTCATCACCAGCGGCAACACCAATTCGCCCACCCTGATGATTGCGGAAAAAGCGGCCGCCTGGATCACCCGCGGCGAATAAGCCCTCGGGAAAGCACCAATGCGGGGCATTGGTTCCGCGGCCTATAGTGAACTCACTGCAAACGAGACAAGCTCTCGTCTTGCGAGGAGTGGGGGAGACTCAGAAGTCAACTAAGCAACAAGATGACCGGGCCGTCCACACGATGGACCCGAAAAAAGCGCTGGCAACCCCGGCGCTTTTTTTATGCCCGGCTCCAGCAAGCGGCCTGAGACAATCGTCCGCATGGAAATCTTCTTTGTCACCGCCGCGTCCCTGCTGGCCGGGTTTGTAGACGCCATCGTCGGCGGTGGTGGCCTGGTACTGGTACCGGCCCTGTTTGCAGCCTTTCCAAGCACTCACCCGGCCACACTTTTTGGCGTTAACAAAGGGGCCTCCATTTGCGGCACCGCCGTGGCCTCCGTGCAATATGCCCGTCGGGTTGACTTGCGCTGGCACGCCTTGCTGCCTGCCGCCCTGGCCGGCTTTGCCGGCTCCATGGCCGGGGCCTGGCTGGTCACTGAAATTTCGCCGCAGTTTTTGCGCCGGCTGCTGCCCCTGGTGTTGCTGGGTGTGTTGATCTACACCCTGGCCAAAAAAGAACTCGGTCACCACCATGCGCCGCGCTTTGCCGGCCGCGCGGAAACACTGGCGGCCTGTTGCATCGGGCTGGTGATCGGGTTTTATGACGGATTCTTCGGCCCGGGCACCGGCAGTTTTTTGGTTTTTTTGTTTGTGCGCTGGCTGGGCTATGACTTTTTAAATGCCTCGGCCTCGGCCAAACTGGTCAATACCGCCACCAACTTGTCGGCCTTGCTTTTGTTCGCCTACAAAGGCCACGTCTGGTGGCACATTGCGCTGACGTTGGCCGTGGCCAACGTGCTGGGCAGCTTGCTGGGGACACACATGGCGCTCAAACATGGCGCGCGTTTTGTCCGCGTGGTTTTTATCCTGGTGGTCAGCGCGCTGATCCTGAAGACCGGCTACGACGCCTTCTTGCGCTGAAGGTCTAACGACCCACAAGCAGGGCCTTGGCGCGCTTACCGCGCCGGGCTAGACGCAGGTGAGGCAGGTGAGGCAGGAGGTGAAACCAGCGGCACGCCGGGCGCCTTAGGCCGGGCTTGCGGCGCACCCGAGGGCGTGAACAAGCTGGCCGGCGCCACACCCGGGGCGCCGGGGCGCAGCTCGGTGACCCCCATCACATTCACATTGGCAACTTCACGCGGCTTACCCATGGGCGCTGCGGCCTGACCGGCCTTCACCGCTTGCAGATCGTCTTCATTGGGGTAGTGTCCAAGCAAAACATAGTCAAACACACGCCGCGCAATGGGGGCGGCCTGCGCAGCACCGAAGCCAGCGTTTTCAACCACCAGCGCCAAAGCAATTTGCGGGTTATCGGCCGGTGCAAATGCGGTGTAGAGCGCATGGTCGCGCAAATGCTCTTCGAGCTTGGCGGCGTTGTACTTCTCTTTTTGGCCGACCGACACCGCCTGGGCAGTTCCGGTCTTGCCCCCGCTAAGGTAGCTGGCGCCGGCAAAGACGCGGGCCGAGGTGCCATCTTGCGTGACACCCACCATGGCACGGCGGACGACCTCCACATTGTCGGGCTTGAAATTAAGGTCTTCGGGCGGCTCAATCACAGCCGGCACCAGAGAGCGCGTGACGCTGTCCTGGGTGCCGAGAATCAGGCGGGGCTTGTGCTTGACGCCCTTGGCGGCCAGCACAGCCGTCGCCTGCGCCAACTGCAGCATGGTGAAGGCGTTGTAACCCTGACCAATGCCCAGTGAAATCGTCTCGCCGGCGTACCATTTTTGTTGATCTGGCTTTTTGTAGTTGTTGCGCTTCCATTGCTGGTTGGGCAACACGCCGCGCACTTCGCCATTGATGTCGATGCCGGTGATCTGGCCGAAGCCCAGCGGCATCATGAAGTCATAGATGGCTTCGACGCCCAACTCATTGGCCAGAGAGTAGTAATACACATTGCTGGATTTAACGATGCTTTGGTGCATGTCCACAGGCCCCAGCGGCAGCCCGTGGCTGCGGAACTGGTGCCCGCCGAAAGTCCAGGAACCGGTGTCATTGATAACGGTGCCGGCCGATCGCTTGCCGGCCTCCAGCGCGGCCATGGCCATGAACGGTTTGTAGGTCGAACCCGGCGGGTAGGTGCCGCGCAGCGCCCGGTTGAGCAAGGGCTTGTCGATCGAATCGTTCAGCGCCTGCCAGCTCTCGTTGTCAATGCCGTCCACAAACAGATTCGGGTCAAAGGTCGGCTTGCTGACAAAGGCCAGCACTTCCCCCGAGCGTGGATCTATGGCCACCAGCGCGCCGCGCCGGTCCCCGAACATGTCCTCCACCAGCTTTTGCAACTTGATGTCAATGCTCAGCATGACCGTGTTGCCCGGTGTGGACGGGCTGCTGGCCAGCTTGCGGATGGCGCGCCCGCCGGCCGAGGTTTCCACCTGCTCGACCCCGGTGATGCCGTGCAACTGCGTCTCGTAACTTTGCTCGACGCCCAGCTTGCCGATGTAATCGGTGCCGCGGTAATTGCCTTCTTCGTCGCTTTCCTCGATGCGCTCTTTCTCGCGCTGGTTGATGCGGCCGATATAGCCCACCACGTGGCTGCCCAACTCACCATAGGGGTAGCTGCGAAACAGCCGGGCCTTGATGTCCACCCCGGGGAAGCGAAAGCGCTGCGCCGCAAAGCGCGCCACTTCTTCGTCTGTCAGGCGCGTGCGAATGGGCAGGGACTCAAAGCTCTTGGTGTCCTCGCGCATTTTTTTAAAGCGGCGCTTGTCACGCGGTTGAATGTCAATGAACTGTGCAAGCGCCTCAATGGTGGCATCTATATTGGCCACCTTCGATGGCATGATCTCCAAGGTGTAGGCCGAATAATTGGTGGCCAGAACCACCCCATTGCGGTCCAGGATCAAGCCGCGGTTGGGCACGATAGGCACGATCGCAGTGCGATTGCTTTCCGCCTGCTCGCTCAAGTCGTCATAGCGAATAACCTGTAAATACACCAGCCGCAGCGACAGCAGAAAAAAAGCCAGCAACATCAGCAAGCTCGCCACCAGCACCCGGTCGCGAAAACGATTCAGGTCCGTTTCAATATTACGCAACTCAATCATGTTGCTATAACCAAAGCGACAAGCGTGGGGGCCACAGGCCGCAGCGACGGGCCGCCCCGAGCAAGGCCAGCCCCCTCGGGGGGCAGCGCAGTACGCGAAGCGACAAGCGTGGGGGCCATATTTTTAAAGAGGCCGGTTCTCATCCGGGTCCGGCGCCCGGCGCTGCGGCGCCAGGAAAATGACGCTAACCACCGGCCACAACAAGGCCTCGATCAAAGGTGCCAGCAACAAACTCCAGCCCGGAAAGGCATCGCCATTGACCAGGCGGATACACAGGTCCACCATGTGCGATACAAAAAACAAAGGCAAGACCTGTATGGCCTGCGATGACATCGGAAACCACAGCAAACGCCGGTGGATCATGGTCGCAAAAAAGCTCAGCGTGGTGTAAGACAAAGCGTGCTGCCCGAGCAACGCGGTCTGGTGAACATCCACACCCAAACCAAACATAAAGGCCAGTGCAATGCCGATGCGCAGCGGCTGATGCACATTCCAGAACACCAGCACCAAAGCCATGAAGTCAGGCATCCAGGGGTTGCGGCCGAAAGGCAGCATGTCCAACAAAAGCGCCGTCAACAGACTGGCCCAGATGAAGGTGGGGCTGGCCGGCAACAACAGCTGCTGCCCTCCGCGCATGATCATGAGCGGCCACCTTTCTTCACAGGGGCAACAGGCGCAGCTTCAGGCGGCCGGGCAGCAATTTGGGCCGATTGCGGCGTGAGCACCACCACATGCCGCACACCGGACACCAGTGCCAAAGGAATGCAATGAATGCGGGCAAAGGCCGATTCGGCGCGGCGCTCGATGCGGTCTATGCGGGCCACTGGCAAACCGGGCGGGTAGACGCCATCCACACCGCTGGTGGTGAGCAGGTCGCCTTGCAAAACATCTGTGTTGCTGCCCATGAAGCGCAGCTCCAGACCGCCGCCGCCGCCGGCGTCACCGAAGGCCAGGCTGCGAACACCGGTGCGCACATTGAGCACCGGAATCGCCAGGTCGCGGTCAATGATCAGCGTGACTTCACTGACCAAGGGATGAACCAGCGTGACCTGCCCGAGCACGCCCGATTCGTCGATCACAGGCGAACCCAAGGCAATGCCCGAGGTCATGCCTTTGCTGATGATCACTTTGCGCGTGTAAGGGTCGGCCGCGTCGTATAAAACCTCTGCCGCCATGCCCTCCACCTTGAGCTGCTCGCGCAAGTCCAGCAAAGTGCGCAAGCGCTTATTTTCCAGCGTGAGCTGCTCGACCTGACTGGCGCGCAGCGCCTGTGACAAAAGTTTGGTGGACGCTTCCTGCGACTCGTTTTTCGCTGACTCCAGACTGATGAAATAGTCACCCATGGCGCGCACGACTTGCACCGGCTGCATGGCCATCCATTGCACCGGGTAAAGCGCTGTCGCCAGCACCGCCCGTAGCGGTTGGGTCACATGAAAACGGGAATCGGCCACCATCAAAAACAGGGCCATGGCGCTGAACAAAAGCAGCTTGGAAAAGGCAGACGCGCCCTGCTTGAAGAAGGGCGGCGGGGCGCGGTCAAGCGTTCCTAGTGGCATGGCTGGATACGCTCGCTACAAAAAAGTTGTCAGCGAGCGGCGCTTACTCCGATGTGAAGATAGAGCCCAGCCGCTCCATGCGCTCCAGCGCAATACCGCAACCGCGCACCACGCAAGTCAGCGGGTCTTCGGCCACCAGCACCGGCAAGCCGGTTTCTTCGGCCAGCAGCCGGTCCAGATCGCGCAGCAAGGCGCCACCGCCGGTCAGCATCATGCCGCGGTCGGCGATGTCGGCGCCCAACTCGGGCGGCGTGTGTTCGAGTGCGGTCTTGACGGCCGAGACAATGTTGTTAAGCGGGTCGGTCAGGGCTTCAAGAATCTCGTTGCTGGAGATAGTGAAGCTGCGCGGCACGCCTTCGGACAGGTTGCGGCCCTTGACTTCCATCTCACGCACTTCAGAGCCGGGGAAAGCCGAACCGATGTTTTTCTTGATGGCTTCAGCCGTCGGCTCGCCGATCAGCATGCCGTAGTTGCGGCGGATGTAGTTGATGATGGCGTCGTCAAAACGGTCGCCGCCCACGCGCACACTGCCTTTGTAGACCATGCCGCCCAGGGAGATCACGCCGACTTCGGTGGTGCCGCCGCCGATGTCCACCACCATGGAGCCGCTGGCTTCAGAAACAGGCAGACCGGCGCCGATGGCTGCGGCCATGGGCTCTTCGATCAAGTACACGTCGCTGGCGCCGGCGCCCAGGGCGCTTTCACGGATGGCGCGGCGCTCAACCTGTGTAGAGCCGCAAGGCACGCAAATGATGATGCGCGGGCTGGGGCGGAAGATGCTGCGCGGATGCACCATCTTGATGAACTGCTTGAGCATCTGCTCAGTGACGGTGAAGTCGGCGATCACGCCGTCTTTCATGGGCCGGATGGCTTCAATGTTGCCGGGCACCTTGCCCAGCATGGCTTTGGCTTCGTGGCCGACGGCCTGGATGCTTTTCTTGCCTTGCGGCCCGCCTTCGTGGCGGATGGCAACGACCGAAGGCTCGTCCAGCACGATGCCGCGGTCACGCACAAAAATCAGGGTGTTGGCAGTGCCAAGGTCAATCGCCAGATCCGTTGAAAAGTACCGGCGGAAAGATTCAAACATAGTTGGGTCCAGTTGGGTGTCTTGGCGAACTTCGAAGCCAGATCACCATGTATCAATTTTTTTAAGGGATTGGCGCCGGCCGCCGGCGCCAAAACCGGTGTGAAAGCGCACCATTATCTGGCGGGCTCAAGCGACAACTCCAAAGGCGGGATAATAACGCATCGCCCACAGGACAAGGGCTGTGGCCCACCTGCAGCCTTCTGACTTACACCCCGTTTCAGCCCTATTTTCAAAGCCATGGCACTGACACCCCAAGACATCGCCCGCATCGCCAACCTGGCCCGCCTGGAGCTTCAGCCCGATGAAGGCGCACGAATGCTCGGCCAAATCAATGCATTCTTTGACATCGTTAGCCAAATCAGTCAGGTCAACACCGACGGCGTGCTGCCCATGGCCCACCCGCTGGACGCCATGCCCACGATGCCGCCCATCCATTTGCGCCTGCGCCCCGACGAGGTCAGCGAACCCAACGACCGCCAGGCCAACCAGCGCAGCGCACCGGCCGTGGAACGCGGGCTGTTTCTGGTTCCGAAAGTGATTGAATAAGCCATGGATGAACTGCACAACCAGAGCGTGGCCGAGCTGGCGGCCCTGCTTAAAAGCAAAAAAGTGAGCGCGGTCGAAGTCGCCACCCGTTTTTTGGCCCGTTTGGGCGGCAACCCGCACAACGCGTTTTTGGACATCCACAGCGAAGTCACTCTGGCCCAGGCCCGTGAATCCGACGCCAAACTGGCCGCTGGCACCGCCGGCCCGCTCGAGGGCGTGCCGATTGCGCACAAAGACGTTTTTGTCACCAAAGACTTTGTGACCACCGCCGGCTCAAAAATCCTCACTGGCTACCGCTCACCCTTTGACGCCACCGTGGTCGCGCGTCTGCGCCAGGCCGGCATGGTGACTTTGGGCAAACTCAACTGCGACGAGTTCGCCATGGGTTCTGCCAACGAAAACTCGGCCTATGGCGTGGTCTCCAACCCCTGGAACACCGCCCATGTGCCCGGCGGCTCGTCGGGCGGCAGCGCCGCTGCCGTGGCCGCGCGCCTCACACCTGCAGCCACCGGCACCGACACCGGCGGCTCCATCCGCCAGCCCGCCGCGTTTTGCGGCATCACCGGCATCAAACCCACCTATGGCCGCGCCAGCCGCTACGGCATGGTGGCCTACGCCTCCAGCCTGGACCAGGCCGGGCCCATGGCGCGCAGCGCCGAAGATTGCGCGCTGCTGCTCACAGCCATGTGCGGGTCTGATCTGGACAGGGATTCGACTTCGCTGGATGTGGCGACAGAAGACTTTTCTGCCGGCCTGGGCCAAAGCCTCAAAGGCCTGCGCGTGGGCGTGCCCCAAGAGTTTTTCGGCGAAGGCCTGGCCGCCGATGTGCGCCGCGCCATTGACGCAGCGCTGGCGCAATTGCAAGCCCAGGGCGCCACACTGGTGCCGATTGCCTTGCCGCGCACAGAGCTCTCCATTCCGGTTTACTACATCATCGCCCCGGCTGAGGCCAGCTCCAACCTCAGCCGCTTTGACGGCGTCAAGTTCGGCCACCGCGCCGCTGACTTTGCCGACCTGACCGACATGTACAAAAAGTCCCGCGCCCAGGGTTTTGGCCAGGAGGTCAAACGCCGCATCATGACCGGCGCCTATGTGCTCTCGCACGGCTACTACGAGGCCTACTACCTGCAAGCGCAAAAAATCCGCCGCATGATTGCCGACGACTTTCAAAGCGCGTTTGCCCAGTGCGACGTGATTGCCGGCCCGGTGGCACCCACCACCGCCTGGAAGCTCGGCGACAAATCTGAGGACCCGGTGGCCAGCTACCTGGCCGACATCTTCACCCTGCCCGCCTCACTGGCCGGCTTGCCCTGCATGAGCCTGCCGGTCGGTCTGGGCGAAGGCGGCATGCCGGTGGGCTTGCAACTTATTGGCAACTACCTGCAAGAGGCCAAGTTGCTCAACGTGGCGCACCAGTTTCAGTTGGCCACCGGCCACCACCAACAACAACCGGGAGCCGCAGCATGAGCGCCAAACTGGTTCAGGGTTATGAAGTGGTGATCGGTTTCGAAACCCACGCCCAGCTTTCCACGCAAAGCAAAATCTTCAGCCGCGCGCCCACCGCTTTTGGCGCCGAGCCCAACACCCAGGCCTGCGCTGTGGACCTGGCCCTGCCCGGCACGCTGCCGGTGATGAACCTGGGCGCGGTCGAGCGCGCTATCGAGCTTGGTTTGGCACTGGGCTCGCACATCGCCGAGCGCAGCATTTTTGCGCGCAAAAACTACTTTTACCCCGACCTGCCCAAGGGCTACCAGATCAGCCAGTTTGAGATTCCGGTGGTGCAAGGCGGCGAGGTCAGCTTCATGCTGGGCGACGAGAAAAAAACCGTGCGCCTGGTGCGCGCGCACCTGGAAGAGGACGCCGGTAAGTCGCTGCACGAGGACTTTATTGGCCAGTCCGGCATCGACCTGAACCGCGCCGGCACGCCGCTGCTGGAGATCGTGACCGAGCCCGACATGCGCAGCAGCGGCGAGGCCGTGGCCTATGCCAAAAAGCTGCACGAGATCGTCACCTGGATCGGCATTTGCGACGGCAATATGCAAGAGGGCAGCTTTCGCTGCGATGCCAATGTGTCTGTGCGCAAGCCCGGCGCGGCGCTGGGCACGCGGCGCGAGATCAAAAACCTGAACAGCTTCAAGTTCATGCAGCAGGCCATTGACTATGAAGTGCGCTGGCAGATTGAAGAGATTGAAGAAGGCCGCGACATCCAGCAAGCCACAGTGCTGTTCAACCCAGACACCGGCGAGACCCGCGCCATGCGCACCAAAGAAGACGCCGCCGATTACCGCTACTTCCCCGACCCCGACCTGCCCCCGCTGGTGATCGGCCGCGACTGGGTGGAACGTGTGCGCTCCGAGATGGTGGAGCTGCCTTGGGTGATGGCGGCGCGGTTTGTGCGCGACTATGGGCTGCCGGAATACGACACTTCGCAACTTACGCAAAGCATGGCGATGGCGGCTTACTTTGAAGCCACTGCCAAGGCCTGCGGCCAGCCCAAGCTGGCCAGCAACTGGGTCATGGGCGAGCTATCGCGGCGCCGGAACAGCGGCGAACTGGCTTTTGAACAGCTGCCTGTCAGCAGCACACAACTCGCCGCCCTGATCGGCCGGATTGCCGACGGCACGATTTCCAACAACGCGGCCAAACAAGTGTTTGACGCCCTGTGGTCTGAGGGCGGCGAAGTCGACGCCATCATCGAAGCCAAAGGCCTCAAGCAGATGAACGACAGCAGCGCGCTAGAAGCCATCATCGACGACGTGCTGGCCGCCAATGCCAAGAACGTTGAAGAGTACAAAGCCGGCAACGCCAAGGCCTTCAACGCCCTGGTCGGCCAGGCCATGAAAGCCAGCAAAGGCAAGGCCAACCCGGCGCAGGTCAACGACATGCTCAAGAAAAAACTCGGCTGATCGCCCAGCACGAATTTCCGCTTTCAACTCAACCCTTAGGAACCCGCACCATGACCATCTCGCTTTCTTCCGCCAGCCTTCCTGTTTTTGCTAAATTCCTGGGCAACCTGCGCCACCTGCTAACCAA
>CANIDW010000003.1 GCA_947466165.1 Comamonadaceae bacterium
ATTCAGGGTTTAGAGTCTTGACGCCGGCGGCTTTGTCTTGGGCTTGAAGTCGCAACATTCGGGCACCCCACATTGCCAGCACTGCGGTGTACGCGCCTGGCAGACGTAGCGGCCATGCAAGATAAGCCAGTGGTGCGCGTCTACCAGGTACTTGGCTGGAACGCGCTTCATCAGGCCGGCTTCGACTTCATCCACGTTCTTCCCGGGGGCTAATCCGGTGCGGTTGCTCACGCGGAAGATATGCGTGTCAACGGCCATGACCGCCTCACCATAAGCAGAATTGAGCACCACATTCGCCGTCTTGCGGCCTACGCCGGGCAGCGCCTGCAAAGCTTCACGGGTGCGCGGTACCTGGCCGCCGTGGCGTTCGACCAAGATCTGACAGGTTTGCAACAAATGCTTGGCTTTGCTGCGGTACAAACCAATGGTCTTGAGGTGGCTCTCCAGGCGGTCCAGTCCGAGGACCAGGATTTTTTGCGGCGTATTGGCCACCGGAAAAAGCTGGCGCGTGGCCTTGTTAACGCCCACGTCGGTGGCCTGTGCTGAAAGCAAAACCGCTGTCAAGAGCTCAAACACGCTGGTGTAGGCCAGCTCAGTCACCGGCATCGGGTTGGCGGCTTTGAGTGTGGCAAAAAAAGTGTCGATCTGGGCGGATTTCATGGTCACCAGTTTAAGCCGCCGCCGGCGTGATCCCCGTCCGGCGTTAACATGACCTCTTTGTTTAAAACTCAAGAGATTGTGTATGCCGCTGCCTTTTGCCGACCGCCTGAACAATGTTGAAACCTCTGCTATCCGGGAACTGTTCAAGTTGCTTGGTAAGCCCGGCATCATCAGCTTTGCCGGGGGATTTCCGGACAGCGCCATGTTCGATGTGCAAGGTATTCAAGCCGCTGTCAATCTGGCCTTGAGCCAAGAGGCTGGCGGCGCTTTGCAGTACGGCGCCACCGAAGGCTACAACCCGCTGCGTGAACAGCTGGCGCAGTTCATGAAAAGCAAAGGTGTGAAAGTCGACCCGGAGGGCATGATCGTGACCACCGGTAGCCAGCAGGGTCTGGACTTGCTGGGCAAGACCATGATCGATCCGGGCGACAAGGTGATTGTCGAAGGCCCTACCTTTTTGGCCACCATCCAGTGTTTTCGACTTTACGGTGCAGACATCATCAGCGCACCCATTGATGCGGAAGGTGTGCAAACCGATGTGCTGGAGCGCTTGATGGTCGAGCACAAACCCAAGTTTGTCTACCTCATTCCGACCTTCGGCAACCCCAGCGGCGCTCTGCTCAGTCTGGAACGGCGCAAGAAAATTCTGGCTCTCGCCGTCAAATACCAAACCATGGTGGTGGAAGACGATCCTTACGGCGATCTGTATTTCGACCAGGCACCTCCGCCTAGCCTGCTGGCCCTGAGTGCCGATGTTCCCGGCAGCCGCGAGCTGCTGGCTTACTGCGGCAGCATGAGCAAGGTACTCAGTCCTGGCCTGCGCGTGGGCTGGATGATCGCCCCTAGCGAACTGCTGGCCAAAGCCACCATGTGCAAGCAATTCAGCGACGCGCACACAAGCACCTTTGCCCAAGCCACGGCCGCTCAATACCTCAAGGCCGGCCGTATGCCGGAAACGCTGGCACGCGTGCGTGCTGTGTACGCAGAGCGCGCTGCGGCCATGGGCGCAGCGCTCAAGCGCGAGCTGGGCGAGGCCATCGAGTTCAGTCAGCCTGCGGGCGGGTTGTTCTTCTGGGCCCGCCTGACGGGTGCCGGCGGCAAAAGCGCTGACGCCGCAGAGTTTGCCAAACGCGCCATTGCAAAAGGTGTGGCCTTTGTGCCCGGTGCGCCATTTTTCGCCACCAACCCTGACCCTGCCGCTTTGCGTTTGAGTTTTGCCACAGCGGACCTGGTCAAGATCGAAGAGGGCGTCAAGCGCCTGGGCCAGGCGCTTTAATGCGCCGGCTGTGAGGGCTTAAACCGTGGCTTTGAAAAAAGCGATGGTGCGATCCCAGGCCAGCTTGGCTGCCTGCGCGTCAAAGCGCGGCGTGGTGTCGTTGTTAAAGCCATGCTGTGTGCCGGCGTAGTGGTGCACCGTTAGCCTCACCCCGGTGCTTTTGAGTGCCGCTTCGTAGGCGGGCCATGCGGCGTTGATCCGCTCGTCGATGCCGGCCAGATGCACCAGCATCGGCGCCTTGACTTTGCCGGCGTCAGCAGGCGCCGGTACGTTGCCGTAAAAAGGCACCGATGCGGCCAGGTCCGGCAGGCGAATCGCCAGCTGGTGCGCAACGCCGCCACCGTAGCAAAAGCCGACCACACCCAATTTACCGTTGCCGTCATTGCGGGCTTTGAGCCAATTCGCAGCGGCTACAAAGTCCTGAAGCATTTTCGCGCCGTCGAGTTTGGCGAAGGCCTCGCGGGCTTTGTCCTCATCACCAGGGTAGCCGCCAGCGACGGTCAAGCCATCGGGTGCAAACGCCATGAATCCGTCGAGCGCCAGGCGGCGGGCGATATCCTCGATATGCGGGTTCAGTCCCCGGTTTTCATGCACGACCAAAATAGCCGGCAGCTTGTTGCCCGCACTGCCGGCCGGGCGGGCCAGGTAGCCCTTGACACTGCCCGTGCCATCCGGGGAAGGATAGTTCACCCGGTCTGTGTTCAAGCGCGGGTCGTCCTGTCGTACTTGCTGGCCGGCAGCAAAGTTGGGACTGAGAGTTGCCAGCAAACCAGCCGCCGTCATGCCGGCCTTGGCAAACTTTTGGGCCTTGTCTAAAAACCCTCGGCGGTCCAGGCCGCCGTGCACATAGGCATCAAACAGAACCAGCAGTTCCTGGTCAAAGTCTTGTGCGGTCAAACGTGGTGGCATGCTGCGATGTCCTTGATTTGTAAATAAAGAAGTTAATGGATGAAAGAAAAATAAAACTCACCAACTGTTACGCAAAGTACGCAGATGCTTGAAAACTGTTTGGTCCTGCGGCTCTGCATCCATGTCGGGAAAGTTCATGCGTAATTGTTCAATCAGCTCGGGACTTTGAAGGCGCATGAAGGTGTTGTGCTCTTTTTCCTGGGCCAAGGTGGTCACCATGGCAAGTGCCGGGTCATGGCCCACGACCTGGGCCAGGCGGGACTGGGCTGCAGCGTTGTTGGGTTCGCGCGCCAGCGTGAACTTCAGGTTGGTTTCCAGGTAGTCATGGCCCGGGTAAATGCGGGTGTTGTCGGGCAGGCGCATCAGTTGTTCGGTGAAGCTGCTGAAAAGTGCATTCACGTCGCCGCCGTTGTGCACATTGCCGGCACCCGCATTGAAAAGGGTGTCGCCTGAAAAAAGTGCCGATTGCTCGGCGTGAGCGCACAAGCAGATGTGGCAATAGGTGTGGCCCGGCGTGTCAAGGCATTCAAGCTCAATGTGCTTGCCCACCTTGATCACATCACCGGCTTGCACACCGCGGTCCATGCAAGGAATTTTGCCGGCAGCTTTGTAGTGCGCAATGACTTTGGCACCGGTTGCAGCCACCAAGGCCGTGTTGCCGCCAATATGGTCATGGTGCTCATGGGTGTTGAGAATCTGGGTGATTTGCCAGCCCTTGGCTTTGGCTGTGCTGAGACATTTTTCATGGTCCAGCGGGTCAATGGCCAGGGCCTCACCCGTGTCCGGGCAGGCAATCAGGTAATTGAAATTGCGCAGACTGTTGCCGGTCCAGATTCGTTCGACGATCATTTTCGGCCTTGTGATGAGTAGTGCATCAGATCATTCTAAGAGTGGCTAAGGATCTTTGCTGTTGACAGTCTTTGCCCCGGTTTACCTGAGGATTTACGGCAAAATGTTTCAACTTGCAGCATGACCTGAGATGAATTGAAAGCCATGAAAAACAGCCTTGGTGCCAGCCGACTGGTCTACTCCACCGACCTGGGCCGCACTTGCCCGACTTGCCGCCAGTCCAAGGACAACTGCATCTGCAAACAAGCCTTTGCAGTGCCGGCCGGCGACGGGGTGGCTCGCGTGTCTCGATCCAGCAAGGGTCGCGGCGGCAAGACGGTGACTTTGGTTCAGGGCCTGGCATTGGATGAGGCATCACTCACGCAGTTGGGCAAGCAGCTCAAAGCCGCTTGCGGCACGGGGGGCACGGTCAAAGAGGGCGTGATTGAAGTGCAAGGCGATCACCGTGAGCTGGTGATGCGTTTGCTCACAAGCCAGGGCTTCACGGTCAAAGCCGCCGGGGGCTGAACAGGCTTAAAACGCTACAAACGATTTTTACTCTTTGCTGGATATGCTTGCCATAATGAGATCGTTCTGGTTTCTATAACTTAGTCTTTAATTGAATCTTGATGCTTGAGCTCTTGCTGTTGCCTTGTTTTGCCCTTTTGTTTGTTTTGCTCCACTTCATGACGGGCTGGCTTTTTAGCTTTGCCGAGCTTTCGCCCAACATCAGTCTTATTTACCTGCCGGCTTTTTTGCGCATGCTCAGCGTGCTGGTACTGGGAAAGTTCCGTGGCACCGTAGCAACGCTGTTGGGCGGTATGTTGCTGATGGTTTTTCTTGGCACAGTGAGCTTGACCGGCCTCGCCAATGTGTTTTGTTCGGCCGCGGGCCCTTTGTTGGCCTTGTGGACCTTTGAGCGAGTTTGCGGCCAGGCTGTCAAATTGACATCGCTGAAAGATTTGTCCATCGTGACGGTGGCTTATTGCGTTGCCAATGCATTGATCCACCATGCGGTTTGGTTGGCCTTTGACCTGAAAGAGTTGAGCTCCGGTGTTCAAATTTTCTGGATGATGGTGGGTGACCTTAACGGTGCCCTGCTGGGCGTCTACCTGCTGAAATGGACCGTCAGCAGGTTTGGCCTGCCTATGCCCCGGCACACCCAGGGCCGAGATTAGTTTTTTCATTGGTATCTTTGGCGGCATTCGGGTTTGCCCATGCATCTTCATGACTGCGCCGCTCAATAATCCAAGCTTAGTTTTTTCCTCAGGAGTTTTTCATGAATTTGTTTAAACGATCCGTTTTCACCGATTCCCTTGGCGTTCGGCTTGTAAGCCTGACGCTGGGTTTTAGCGCTTTTTTTGCCGGCGCTGTGAACGCGCAAACCTACCCGAGCAAGCCGATCAAGGCGATTGTTCCTTTTGCTGCCGGAAGCGCCACCGACCAGATCGCCCGCGCCTTTGCGGCCAAGATGAGCGATTTGCTAGAGCAACCCGTGGTGGTTGAAAACAAAGCCGGCGTCAACGGCATGCTGGGTGCCGACGCGGTGGCCAAGTCAGCACCCGACGGCTACACCATCCTGATTGGCACCAACAGCACCAATGCTGCGCTGAAAAGCCTGATGAAAAAGTTGCCCTACGACCAGGACACTGCTTTTGCACCTGTCGCTTACCTCGGTTCTGTTCCGCTGATCGTTGCAGTGAACAACGATATGCCGGCAAAAACATTGGCAGAGTTTGTCGCCATGGCCAAAGCCAAACCGGGCATCGTCACGTTTGCCAGCGCCAGCACCTCGCAGCTGGTCTCCTCTGAGGTCCTGGCCAGCATGGCCGGCATCAAGATGACCAATGTGCCTTATAAAAGCGGCCCGGCAGCCATGACCGACTTGATCGGCGGGCAGGTCAATATGTTCTCGGCTGACTTCGCTGTCATGCTGCCGCAAGTCAAGGGTGGCAAAGTGCGCGGTCTGGCAGTGACATCCAGCCAAAGGTCTAAATCAATCCCTGAATTGCCAACGGTCAACGAGGCCCTGGGTCTGAAAGACTATGAATTGATTGCCTATTTTGCAGTTTTTGCCCCAGCCGGAACGCCTGCCGACATCATTCAAAAGCTCAACAAGGCCATCAACACGGCAGCGGGCAACAAGGAAATTCTGGAGCGATTTGCAGCGCTTGGCTTTGAAACTGAACCGGGTACGCCTGATGCCCTGGCTAAACGCTCCAAGGCCGAAACAGACAAATGGGCCAAAGCCATTCGCGACGCCAAGATCGAGCCGCAATAAGAAGCTCTGAATCTAAGCCTGGCTCAAAGAGCGGTTCAGACGTTTGAGTTTTTCCTGGACGTCAGGACGCGATTCGATGGCGGTTTGTCGCGCATTGACAACATCTTGCGGCTTGGCTTGGGTGATGATAGGCGCCATCTCGGGCTCCGGCTTGGCAGCTGGCGTTTTGCCCAGCCACACAACAGACCAGCACACACTCAGCAGCAGCCAGGCAATCCAGACACTGCCGGAGGGCAGCGAGCCCAGTTCAAACATCACTGAAAAATCAGTTAGAAAAGACGACCAGCTGAGCATGGCAAGCCAGTCAAAACCCCCGGCTTGCGAGCCGATGAGCATCGTCACCGTGAGAAAAAGCACCCAATTTACAAAGACCAGGGCGCTGCTCGCCGTACTCCAAAACCTGGATTGCATGGCTTAACCCTTCAAGGCTGCTGTGATCTGTTTGTTCAGGGACTCGGCAACCTGAACCCGCACTTTGGAAGTGGCGTGGACTTCCACTTCGTTTTGGTAAGCGGAGTCGACCAGTTCAGTGGCCAGACTGCGCAAACCAGTAATTTCTGCTTTCACAGAAACAAGTCTGTCTTCCAGAAGTTTTTGCTCCGTGAGCTTGTCCGACATCCGGCGAATGGTGGAATTGACTTGCTCCCAGGCCTGCAGGCGGGGGTCTTCCAATTTGAGTGAGTTGAAAACGTCAACAATGGACTCACCGAGTTCCGTGATGGCCTTTGCCGAAATCTTGGCAGGCTCTTGAGCCACAGTAGGCTCCGCACGCGGGGGGGCATCATCACCTTCGACTTGAACCTTTTCATCGCTGGGCTTGACCCAGCCTCCGCGGGGGTCAAAACGCATCATCACCAGTTTGGGACTTTGGTTACTCATGGGGTGGCGCCTTTTTTAAAATATTCACACAATTCGCAACCTGACGTCGAATATTGTGATTTAATACATTTTGGGATTTTATCCCCCAGATTCATATAAATCAAATACCTTTGTGTATTTTTATTTGAGAGCGCACCCATGGGCACACCACTCAAAATTCTGATCACCAGCCAAAAAGGCGGCGTTGGAAAGAGCACTGTCTCTGCCAATCTGGCTGCATATTTTGCGCATATCTCGGCTAAGACAACCACCTTGGTCGACCTGGACCATCAGGGTACCGCCGGCAAATGGGTCAGAAATGCTACGCCCATCGGAATTCAATGCATTTCAGTTGCATCGCCCAACAACAAAGGCGTTGGTATGGCCTTGCTGCAGGCACAGCAGGCGCTGCGATCTGCCGCTGCATCGACCCAGGTGCTGATTGCCGACCTCACTTGGACAGACATTTTGCCCGCAGAATTTTTGTTTGATTTTGACCTGGTGCTGGTGCCCAGTTCATTGTCGCGGGTCGAGCTCGACAGCACGCTTGAATTTGTGAACCGTTTTAGTTTCATCTTTAATTCATCCATGCGCACACCGCCCAAGCTGGTCGTTGTTCCTAGCCGCGTGGTGAACATGGATACTTATTCGAATGTTTTTTACCAGTCCTTCACCACGGCCTTCTTTTTGTCACCACCAGTACGCTTTAGCGACAAGGCCAGTGAGTTTTTTGGTGCTGAGTTTTTTGTTAAAACCAGCCATGCTGAAACTCGAGACAACTTCATCGAGTTTGGACGTTCCATTGAAGAGTTAGGCCGCATCCAAGAAGCTGAAAGACCCAAGCCAAAAGGTCTTTACCAGCCCAGTATGACGGGAACCATTTTGGACCGCTTCAGGGCCGGACTCAACGCCAACGACAGGAAGATCCCGGTAGCTGCCAATGACTATGCACCCCCGAGCCTGCATGACAGATTCAAGGCCGCTATTCCCAGTTTTTTAAGCCGGGTTGCCAAAGTCAAGTAAGGCCAACAAAAAAAGCACTTAGCGCGAATGCGTTAAGTGCTTTTTTAATGAGTTTTTGGCTCCTCAACCTGGACTCGAACCAGGGACCTACGGATTAACAGTCCGGTGCTCTACCAACTGAGCTATTGAGGAATGAAGCCTCAAATTATAGCGCGCTTTTAGCGTGCTTCCAGTGGTTAAACCCGTGAATCGCATCGCTCAGACGCCTGGCTTCAGCTTCCGGATCCTTGGCTGCAAGCAGTGCGCGTACCACGGCCACAGAACCTACGCCACTGGCCATGACTTCTGGCAGACGCGCCATATCAATCCCGCCAATGGCCACCAGCGGGTACTCGCGTAGCAATTGCGCATAAGCATGAAGCCGGCCAGTGCCTTGTGCTGCGGTGGTCATGCGCTTGAGTGTGGTGGGGAACACGGCGCCCATGGCCATGTAGCTGGGGGCGTGCTTGTCGGCCAGGCACATTTCTGAGTAGCCGTGGGTGCTCAGGCCCAGACGTAAACCGGCTTGCCGGATCGCGTCAAGGTCGGCTGTTTCCATATCTTCCTGGCCCAAATGAACACCATAAGCTCCGGCAGCGATGGCCGCTTGCCAGTGATCGTTGATGAAGAGCAGCGCGTCAGTGCCTTCAACGGCTTGCACAGCAGCCTGCACTTCACAGCTGATGGCGGCCGGGTCGTCTGACTTGAACCGCAGTTGTAAAGTGGGTACGCCGGCGCGCGCCATGCGTGCTACCCATGCGGCGTCCGGCAGTACGGCGTACAAGCCAAGCTGTCGCGGGCAAGCTGGAAAGCTGTTGGTTCGTGGCAAAGCTTGGATACCGAAATCAAGCGGCTCTGTCGGCCAATGATGCGCATCGAAACGACCGCTACGTTCAGTTTGCTTTTGCCAGGCGCTGGCGACGCACGTTGCGTCGGCATCAATGAAGCCCATGCGCAAGCAGGCTTGTCTGGCGGCCCTGTAAACCGCAGTCTCAAGGCTGTTGTGGCTGAGCGCTTGCGCAGTGGCGCTCAAGGCCAAAGTGCCTTGGTGTGCATCAACGATGGCCTGAACGGCCGCTTCATGGTCTTTGGGCTGGATGAATGGGTCGTTCGACATGCGTTTTCCTTGCCGGCTCAGTTGTTGGCCTGATGCCAGAACGGTGTGCCCAGCACGGGGGTGCTGGGTTGGGCCGCCTGCTGCTCGGCCATCACGCCGCCCAGGTACGCCGCACGCCCGGCTTGCACCGCATCGGCAAAAGCGCCGGCCATCAGCAAGGGATCCTGCGCCTGGGCAACTGCCGTGTTGAGCAGCACGGCGTCGTAACCCCACTCGAGCACTTGGCAGGCATGCGATGGCAGGCCCAGACCGGCGTCTACGATCAGCGGCACCTCCAGGCGTTCGCGCAGCAAGCGCATGGCGTAGGGGTTGATCGGGCCCTTGCCGGTGCCTATGGGCGCGGCCCATGGCATCACGGCCTGGCAACCGACATCAACCAGCTTGCGACACAAGACCAGATCTTCAGTGCAATAAGGCAGGACTTTGAAGCCATCCTTGATCAAACGGGCGGCCACTTCCACCAGATGAAGCGTATCGGGCTGCAGGGTGTAGTCATCGCCTATGAGTTCGAGTTTGATCCAGTGGGTCTCAAACACTTCCCGCGCCATTTGCGCTGTGGCGATGACCTCCTGAGCGCTGTGACAGCCGGCTGTGTTCGGCAAAACCGGTATGCCCAGTTGTTTGAGCAGCTCCCAAAAATCATTGCGTGTGTCAGTCGATGGTCCCTGGCGCCGCAGCGAGGCGGTGACCATGGCCGGTCGGGCACGGCGCAAAGCCGCCTCCATCACAGCCGGTGAGGGGTAGCGCGCTGTACCCAGCAGCAAGCGGCTTTGAAAGGTTTCGCCATATAAGACCAGCGGGTCGGTTTGTGCTTGGGTTAAAGAGTCGTTCATCCGTTTTTTCCTGGTCTTAGCCGCCGGTGATGGGGGCGATGATTTCAATCTGGTCACCCTCTTGCAAAAGGGTCTGTTCGTAGCGGGTTTTGGGCACAAATGTCAGGTTGATGGCCGCGGCAAAGGGCGGGCAAGCCTTGACCAGCGCCAGGGCTTCGGCCAGAGTGGCACCCTCAGCTAACTCGTGGCGGATATGGTTGATCAATACATGCATGAAGGTTCAGGCCATGACCGCGGCAGGGCGCTCAACCCGCAAATTAAATCGATCGGCAAGAGCGCTGTGCCCGTTTTGAATCAGCTCCATCACGACATCCAACATGGCGGGGGCGATCAAAAAACCGTGCCGGTACAAGCCATTGATTTGGATGGTGTGCGGCGCCGTCAAGCGCACGGCGGGCAAATTGTCTATCAGGGTCGGGCGGCATTGGGTGCTGATTTCCAACAGCCGCGCTTCTGCAAACCCCGAGTGAACCGAGTAAGCGGCACTGAGCAATTCCAGCGCAGAGCGCACGCTGGCCGGCGACATGTCTTCGGATTCAATCTCAGTAGCGCCGATGACAAAGATGTGGTCTTGTTTGGGCGCAATGTAGAGCGGGTAGCGCGGATGTACCAGGCGCACCGGTCGCAGCAGCGTGACCTCAGGGGCGAACACACGCAGCACCTCGCCGCGCACGCCGCGAACCCCGGGCCACTGGGGTTTGGCGCCCAGACCCCGGCAGTCAAAAACCCAGTTTGGTTGGCCGCTCGCGCCGGGACTGAAGTCTTCGGGTGACCGCGGGCTGTTCCAGTGCAGCGTGACTTTCATGCTTTCAAGCGCTTGCTGCAGCGCGGCCAGCAGCTGGCGATTGTCGAGCTGGCCTTCGCCGGGCAGGTACAAACCATGTTCAAAACGCTGACCCAGACCCGGCTCAAGAGCTGCAATGGCCGCCCCGTCCAGTGTTTGGGCCGGTGGCAGTTCGGGCATAGCGCGGGCCGTGCTGTCCATTTGCCGTGCAAAGCGGGATGCTTCGGCTGCGTCCTGCCGGTGCCAGACGATCAGCGTGCCGTTTTGTTGAAAAAAAGTGGGCAGGGGGAGTTGGGCTATCAGCTCTGGCCAGCGCTTCAGACCATGGCTGCCCATGCGCACCACGCCGGCTTCGGTCACTGCAGATTCCGCCAGGGGCGCCAGCATGGCAGCCGCTGCGAGTGCAGCCGAGCCCGTGGCGTCTTGGGGGCCTGCTTCGTGAACTTCGACGCGGTGGCCGGCTTGTGCCAGCGCCAGCGCCAACAGCCGGCCCATAAGGCCGGCGCCGATAACAAGCATGCGGGAGTCAGGGCTGACAGTCATTGAATCCATCTGAATTGAACAGCTGGATAAAACAAGAGCGTGCGGGCTAAAACGACGCTGTCTGAAAACTTCCCACGCCAGCATGATCTGGATCGGGTCTTAGGGTTTTTCTCAGCCCTGCACTTGGCAAGACACCCCTGTTTCATCCTTGACTTCATTACATCACATCCTGCCCTGGCCGCGGTGCGGTGTGCGCTGCCTGAGCATGCCTGATAATTTTCACATGAGCACCTTTACATTTCCTGTTCCACACCACCGTTACGCCCGTGTCTTGTCAATCGCCGGCTCAGACAGCGGTGGCGGTGCCGGCATCCAGGCCGACCTCAAAACTTTCAGCGCCCTGGGCTGCTACGGCATGACGGCCATCACGGCATTGACGGCGCAAAACACCTGCGGCGTGAGTAGTATTCTCCCGGTGCCGCCGGAGTTCCTTAAAGCGCAACTCCAGGCTGTCATTGAAGACATCGGCGTGGACGCGGTGAAGATCGGTATGCTGCATTCGCCGGAGATCGTGCGCGTGGTGGCCTGGGCTATTTCGCACTACAAACTCACGCAGGTCGTGCTCGATCCGGTGATGGTCGCCACCAGCGGGGACCGCTTGATTGAGTCGGCCACAGTGCAGGTGCTGCAGCAGGAGCTTTTTCCGCTGGTGTCTGTGATCACGCCCAATCTGGACGAAGCGGCCTTGCTGCTGGGCCGCAGCATTGACAGCGCCGAAGCGCTGGAGCAGGCGGCTGATGATTTGCTGGCTTTGGGCGCACGCACGGTTTTGCTCAAGGGCGGTCACCTGCGCGGTGCGGCGGTGGTTGATGTATTTGCCCAAGCCGGGCAGCGCCATTTGCATCTGCGCTCTGAACGCATCGCCAGCCGCAATGTTCACGGTACTGGTTGCACCTTGTCCTCGGCCATTGCCGCTCACTTGGCCTTGGGCTTGCCACTGCGCGAGGCGGTGCAGCAGGCACGCAATTACATTTTGGCTGCGATCACTGCCGGCGCAGCGGTGCAGACTGGCCAGGGTCATGGCCCGCTCAACCATGGCCATGCCCCTATAGCGACGGCAGTTGTTCCCCTGGACTGATATCACGGCAGCTGCCGATCAGGCCTTCGGCTGAGGCCTGGTCAGCCAGGCTACGGTAAATGTCGCCACCAAGGTTGGCAAAGCCGCGCCCAAGTCAGGGGTGTAGCGGCTCGACAGGTGGTACATCGCAATACCGGCCAGCCAGATCAGCACTGGCAGCCCATTGACCGCAGGGGCGCTGTTCAGCAAGGTGGCCGCCGGGACACCGAAAGCCAAGCGTCCCAGAATCACGCCAAAGAGCGGCACAAACACCGAACTCAGCATCAGTAAAAAAGGCTCAAGACTGTGCATCGGAAGCAGCATGGCCAGCAGGGTGCAGGCCAGCACCATCAACACGCCGAATTGACGAATGCTCCAGTCCGGCAGCAGACTGTGTGCAGACACGGCGCCGGAGTAAGCATCGCCGTAGGCGTTATCGACTTCGTCGATCAAGATCAAAGACAGCGCAATCAAACCGCCTTGAGCCAGCAGCAGCGCAGTGACCAGGTCGGTGCTGGGCAGTGTCAACACCACCAGTACACCCAGCGAATAACACCAGATATTGGCCAAGGCATAGCCCAACCAGGTACCGCGAAGCGCAGCACCGCCGCTGCGGCCATGGCGTGCATAGTCAGCCACCAGCGGCAGCCATGAAATCGGCATGGCAATCACCAGGTCCAGGGCCGACATGACGCCCATGCCACCAGCGCCAGCACGGTTCCACAGTGCTTCAAAGCCTTTGAGCTGCGCCATCGACAAAAATTGCCAGCTCAGCCAGATCAGAGAAAGCACCACCAGCGGCAAAGCCACGCGGGCAATCAGTTTGCGCACCAGTTGCACCATGGACACGCTCATCAAGACCATCACAGCAGCGCCCCATAGCACGGTGACCACATACGGCCAGTAGCCGTCCGCCATGCTGCCGGACTGCCGACCGATGGCTACTGTTGCGTCGCGCATCACAACCAGCTCAAATGCGCCCCAGCCTAGCAATTGAACGATATTCAAGACGATGGGCAATCGTGCAAATGAACGGCCATAAACAGCATGCATCAAGCCGGCGCTGGCCAGTCCGCTGTCGCAACCTATCTTGGCGACCCAGCCCAAAATACCGGCGCCAAGGATGGAGCCGGCCACAATGGCCAGCAAGGCTTCCTGGGTCCCCATGGCCGGCATCAGGTAAGCACCGATCTGCATGACCAACAGGCCAACGCCAAGACTGAACCACAGCGAAGCATGATCGCCCAATGCAAAGACGCGCTCGCCGGCCGTCACCGGACTGAGCGCCGTATTGCCTGCGTCAAGGGGCGCGGCCGGGTGATTTGTAAGTTTTGTCAATGTCTGCTCCAAGCAAAAATTTGCAAATTGGCGCAGGGGGCTTGCAAGCAATACGCATGCGGACCTGTGAATTGAGGTCCAGCAATTGCTAACGGCTTCCCTGCGCGAGGATTACCTCAATCAGGTTCAAAGGGTCTTTCTCAGTCGGCGCCACAACATTTTGTGAACCCCAACACCCCTAGCGAATGGTTCTTGCGAACCGGTACTGATTCTAATCCAAACCCGGATCCGGCGGCACTGACACCCCCAGCAATTTGTGCAGTTTGGTGCTGGTGGTCGTGTATTGAAGCTGAATGTTTTGGTCCGGAAAAATGAGTGCGGCAGCACCGAAAGCGGCCAGTGCGCATTCGTGAAAGCCGCACAAAATGAGTTTTTTCTTGCCAGGGTAGGTGTTGATGTCACCCACTGCAAAAATGCCAGCCACGTTGGTAGAGAATTTTTCGGTGTCGACCCGGAGCTGTTTGCGCTCCATGTCCAGCCCCCAGTTGGCTACCGGCCCGAGTTTGGGAGACAGGCCCAAGCTGACCAGCATGGCATCTAAGGGAAGTTGGAGCGAGACCCCGTTGGTGTTTATCACGTCGATCTGCGTCAATTGACCGTGTTGTGAATGCAAGGCTGTGGGCTGGCCGATCAACAACTTGATGGCCCCGCTTTCATGCAGAGCGCGCATGCGGGCCACTGCAGCAGGCGGGGCTTGAAAGTTATCGCGACGGTGAACCAGGGTCACGCTGTTTGCTCGCACAGCACCTTCTTGAGCAAAATTGACTGCCCACTCCAGGGCGGTTTCGTCCCCACCAAAGATCAACAGATTCTTTCCGGCAAAGTCAGAGGACTCGGCTGCGCTGTAGAAGACTTGTGTACCTTCAAACTTGGCCAGACCTTCTAGATGCAGGCGTCGCGACTGGAATGCGCCTGCGCCCGCCGCAATGAAAATGGTTTTGCTGATAAAAAGTGTGCCTTTAGAGGTTTGCACATCAAAGCGTCCATCGCTTCGCCGCTCAATGGCGCTGACCTCCTGGTCAAGGTGAAATACCGCACCCATGGGGGCGGACTGTTTGAGCAGGGTTGCTGTCAGGTCTTGGCCTGTGGTCGCCAGTAAGCCGGGAATGTCATAGATGGGTTTGTCTGGATACAGCGCCATGCATTGGCCGCCCGGGTGGGGCAGTGCGTCGACCACATGGGCTTTGATGTTCAGCAGACCGAGCTGAAAAACCTGAAACAGACCGACCGGGCCGGCACCGATGATCAGCGCGTCGGTTTCGATGGGGGCGACCTGCTGACCGCCTGGGGCCAGGGCCGCCATCGCTCAGCGAACCAGTTCGCCGAGTTTGTCGGTTTTGTCTTTCCAGTCGTCGGCGTCGGCCAGCGGCGCCTTGCGCTTGGTGATGCTTTTCCAGCCCGGCTGGTGCGACAGCTCGACGTTCAGTTTGATGAAGGACATCTGGTCGGCCGGCAGGTCTTCTTCGGCGTAAATGGCGTTGACCGGGCATTCGGGAATGCAAACGGCGCAGTCAATGCACTCGTCCGGGTCAATGACCAGCATATTCGGGCCTTCGCGGAAGCAGTCCACAGGACAAACATCCACGCAGTCGGTGTACTTGCAACGGATACAGGATTCGGAAACGACGTGGGTCATGTTGTAGGTGCAGGGCGGTGAAAACCCCTTATTTTAAGAGTTTTCCCGAGCTCAATGAGGGCAGGCCCAAAATCATCCCTCGCGGGCCGACAGTATCAAAGCGGCACCCGAGGTCTTGTGCGTGGCCGTATCCACCAGCACCAACGAGCCCAAAGTGCGCGATTGCGCAAAAGGCAGGGCGGCGATGGGCGCCTGCAGCACCAGTTCCACCACGCCGATGGCGTTGGCGTCGAGTTGCGTGGCCGGTTGCTGCGCCAGGGTCTGGATGTTGACCTGGTGCACGATGCGCTGAACCTTCGCCTTGACCCAGCGGTGTCCCTGCAAGGCCCAGTACAAGCGGCCGGGCAGCAAGGGCTCGTCGTCCATCCAGGCCACTGTGGCGGTCAGGGTACGTTTGCCCGGCGAGTCACCAAAGCCTTCGGTGGCCAGCAGCACGTCGCCGCGCGAGACGTCGAGTTCGCGGTCCAAAATGATGCCGGCGCTGTGGCCGGCGCGCACGGCCTTGGGGCTACGGGCATGGTCCAGCACCTCGGCCACGATGGCTATTTTGCCGCCGGGCAGCACGCTCACGCGCTGGCCGACCTGCACCGCACCGCTGGCAATGCGGCCCCAGAAAATACGGCGGCCTTGCGTGGTGTCGGCACTCGAAGAGAATTTCTCGACCCACTGCACCGGAAAGCTGAAAGGCTGGCTGATGTCGGCCGGTGTGGCAGACAGCTTTTCGAGCAAGGTCAGCAAGGTCGGGCCCTGGTAGCCGCACCAGCCGAGGTTGGCATCGACCACGTTGTAGCCTATCAGCGCCGACACCGGCACGATGGCGTGCGCCTGGATGCCAGCGTCTTGCGTGAAGGCCTGCAGTGCCGCGCTGATGTGGGCAAAAGCCAGGGCAGGGTCTTCCACCGCGTCAAGCTTGTTGACGGCGAACACGATGGCCGGCACGCGCAGCAGTTGCACCAGCAAAGAGTGACGGCGCGTTTGCGGCAGCAGCCCGGGCAGGGCGGACTGCCAGTCAAGCTTGGTGGCGTCAACCAGCACCACGGCGGCGTCTGCGCTGGACGCGGCGGTGACCATGTTGCGGGTGTACTGCTCGTGGCCGGGCGCGTCGGCAATGATGAATTTGCGTGCGGCGGTGTTGAAGTAGCGGTAGGCCACGTCAATGGTGATGCCTTGCTCGCGCTCGGCTTGCAGGCCGTCGGTCAGCAAGGCCAGGTCGGTCTGGCCGCCGCGTTGTACGCCGGCCAGTTGGTCTTGCAGCACGGTTTTGCTGTCCACCAGCAGCCGCCCGATCAGCGTGCTTTTACCGTCATCCACGCTGCCGCAAGTGACAAAGCGCAGGGCTGCGCGAGTGTCCTGGGCGGCGTTAGCCGGCGCCTCTGGTGTTTTTATTTCAAGCGTCGTAAGCATCAGAAATAACCTTCTTTTTTGCGCTTTTCCATGGAAGCGTCAGATGTCTTGTCGTCCATGCGGGTGGCGCCGCGTTCGCTGACGTCGGCGCTGAGTGTTTCCAGCACGATCTCGTCGGCCGTGGCGGCCGTGCTGGCCACCGGACAGGTGCAGGTGATGTCACCCACGGTGCGAAAGCGCACGGTTTTCTCGAAAGCGGTTTCACCGGCCTTGAGTGGCGTGATTCCGGTCACCGGCACCAGCAGGCCTTTGCGCTCGACCACCTGGCGCTGGTGCGCGTAGTACAGCGAAGGCAGCTCGATGTTTTCGCGCGCTATGTACTGCCAGACGTCCAGCTCGGTCCAGTTGGAGATGGGAAAGACGCGAAAGTGCTCGCCGGGTTGCAGGCGCGTGTTGAAGAGCGTCCACAGCTCGGGCCGCTGGTCTTTGGGTTGCCATTGGCCAAAAGCGTCGCGGTGCGAAAAAATGCGCTCCTTGGCGCGGGCTTTTTCTTCGTCGCGGCGGGCGCCGCCTATCAAGGCGTCAAAACGAAACTCCTCAATGGCTTCCAGCAGTGTCACCGACTGGTGCACATTGCGCGACTCGCCCGGATGCGCCAGCCGCACGGTGCCGCGGGCCATGGAGTCTTCCACGCTGCGCACCACCAAGTCCGCGCCTAGCTGCTGGGCGCGGTAGTCGCGAAAGCCGGTCACTTCTTGGAAGTTGTGGCCGGTGTCTATCATCAGCAGCGGGTAGGGAATCTTGCCGCCGCGGCTGCTGTCCATGAAGGCTTTTTCAGCGCACTTGAGCAGCACGAGCGAGTCTTTGCCACCCGAAAACAGCAGCGTCGGCCGCTCAAAGGCGGCAGCGACTTCGCGCAGGATGAAGATGGCCTCTTCTTCCAGGGCATCCAGGTGGGCGTTGCTGAGCTGGCCCAGCAATTGGGGTTCGGTTCGGGCGTTCAAGAGGTCTCTTTGATGGGAATGATGGAAGAAATAGCGGCGGCTTCGCCAGCCACGTGCAGGCCGCACTCTTTGGCGCTTTCCTGCTCCCACCACCAGCGGCCGGAGCGGATGTCTTCGCCCAGCGTCACAGCGCGGGTGCAGGGGGCGCAGCCGATGCTCGGAAAGAACTCGTCATGCAGCGGGTTGTAGGGAATGCTGTGCAGCGCCATGAAATGCCAGACATCGCCGGCCGTCCAGCGTGCCAACGGGTTGACCTTGGCGCGCTCGCCGGCCTGGCCGACCAGCTCGTGCTCGACGAAGTCAACGTCGGCGCGTGCGTTCGACTGCTCGCGCCGCAAACCGGTGAGCCAGCCTTTATGGCCCGCCAGTGCCCGGCCCAGCGGCTCCATCTTTCGGATCCCGCAGCATTGCTTGCGCAGGTCCACGCTCTCGTACATGGCCTTGTCACCGTGGGTGCTGACAAAGGCGCTGGCAGCTTCAAGTTGTGGGCGAAACACCCGTACGGGGCGGGCGTAGCGCGCTTCGATGCGGCCGATCAGAGCTAAGGTTTGCGCATGCAGCAGGCCGGTGTCCAGCACAAACACGCTGCAGTCGATGCCGACCTCACCCAGCAGGTGGGTGATGACCATGTCTTCAGCGCCCAGGCTGGA
>CANIDW010000004.1 GCA_947466165.1 Comamonadaceae bacterium
CGTCCAAGCCTTTGTAGGCGCTCTGGTACTGCGCTTTGGCTTCGGTTTTTTTGCCTTGGGCCAGCAAAATGTCGCCGCTGCGGTCGGCAGCCAGGGGAGCAAAGTCCTTGGGCATGGGTGCTGACAGCTGTTGCAGGGCCTCATCGTAGGCCCGGGTTTCAAACAACATGCCTGACAAACGCAGGCGTGCTACAGATTGATAGCCTGCGTCCTTTCCTTTGCCTGCCACCCAGGCCAGCGCGCCCTTGGCGGCATCAAGATTGCCTTTGTCGTGGTAAATGCGGGCTGCCAGCAGGGCAGCCTGCTCGGCATAGGCCGTGCCAGCGTAGCGATCTTTCATGTCGGCCATGACACGCTCAAGCTTGGGCACATCACCGGCGACAGCGGCACGCTCGACTTCGTCATACATCACAGCCGCTTGCGACGACTGGTTGCGCTGCCAGTACTGGTAGCCGTTCCATGCCGCCACAGCACCCAAAACGGCTATCAAAACCCAGGAAATCACGTTGCCATAACGCTTCCAGAAATGCTTGAGTTCGGCGAGTTGTTCCTGCTCTTCGAGGTCCAGATGTTTTGCCATGGGTCTTTATCGCTTTTGCCGGGGTAAAGGCTCGATTGTAGGGGGGGCGGCCCGTTCAAGCGAGCAAGACGGGCGCCCAGGCTGCTGCATCGGCGAGCGGGTGCAAAGTCTGCTCTGACGCGGCCTCGGCTTTACCGGCTCGCAGCGGCTTGACTGCCACGCAGCCGCTGGCGAGTTCGGTTTCGCCAAATATCAACGCAAAGCGGGCGCCGCTGGCGTCTGCTTTCTTGAACTGAGACTTCATGCTGCCCATGCCGTCGGCGCCCGAGCTGGCATGCATCTGCACGCTGACACCCGCGGCCCGCAGGGTCTGCAGTGTGCGCAAAGCCAGGGGCAAGGCAGCCGCATCCGGCACCACGGCATAAGCATCAGGTGCCAGGGGCGGCACAGCCTGCCCGCTTTCTTGCAACAGTTCGAGCACGCGCTCAACACCCAAGGCCCAGCCTACAGCCGGCGCAGGTTTGCCGCCGATTTGCTCGACCAGGTAGTCATAGCGACCGCCGGCGCACAAGGTGCCCTGGGCTCCGAGCTGGTCGGTGATGAATTCAAAGACCGTGAGGTTGTAATAGTCCAGCCCACGCACCAGGCGGTGGTTGAGCGTCCAGGGCACGCCATTGGCGTCCAAAATGGCTTTGAGCGCATCAAAGTGCGCCAGTGATTTAGCACCCAGGAAGTCGATCAGGCGCGGTGCGCTGTCGACCACCGCTTTCATGGCCGGGTTTTTGGTGTCCAGAATACGCAGGGGATTGCTGTGCAGACGCCGGCGTGCATCCTCGTCGAGCTCATTGGCATGCTGCTCGAAATGCGCGATCAGTTGGAGGCGATGCAGCGCCCGCTCATCGGGTTGGCCCAAGCTGTTGATTTCCAGCCGCCAACCGGTGATGCCGATTTCTTTCCATAGCGCAGCGGCCAGCAGGATCAGCTCGGCATCGACTTCCGGGCCGGCGAAACCCAGGGCCTCGGCGCCGATCTGGTGAAACTGCCGGTAGCGCCCTCGTTGCGGGCGTTCCCGGCGAAACATCGGCCCCATGTAGTAAAGGCGCTTGCCGCCTTCGTACAGCAAATTGTGTTCCGTGACAGCGCGCACCACGCTGGCGGTGCTTTCAGGGCGCATGGTCAGATGAGCGTGATCGCCGTTTTTATCGGAGCGGTCCTCAAAGGAGTACATCTCTTTTTCGACAATATCTGTCACCTCACCGATACCCCGCACAAAAAGCTGTGTGTACTCCAGGATGGGCGTGCGGATATTGCGGTAAGCGTAGCGGGCCATCAGTGCCCTCACCTTGTCCTCCAGCCATTCCCAGCGCGCCGATTCGGGCGGCAAAATATCGTTCATGCCTTTGACGGCAAGCAGTTTTTCAGCCATGTATTTTTTCAGGCCTCGGATGTAGCGCGCGTGGATCCGAAGCGGTTTTCAATGTAGTTTTCGACTATGCCCTGAAACTCGCTGGCAATGTGCTCGCCCCGCAGCGTCAGGCTTTTTTCGCCATCGATAAAGACCGGCGCTGCCGGTGCCTCACCCGAGCCGGGCAGGCTGATGCCGATGTCGGCGTGCTTGCTCTCGCCGGGGCCGTTGACGATGCAACCCATGACAGCGACCTTGAGCTTTTCAACGCCCGGGTACTGAGCTTTCCAGACCGGCATTTGGGCACGCAAAAAATCATCGATTTGCTTGGCCAGATCCTGGAAAGTCGTGCTGGTGGTGCGCCCGCAACCGGGGCAGGCGGTGACGCTGGGGACAAAGCTACGCAGGCCCAGGGCTTGAATGATTTCGGCGGCGATCAACACCTCTTGCGTGCGTGCCTCGCCGGGTTGGGGTGTGAGCGAAACACGGATGGTGTCGCCAATACCCTCTTGCAACAAAATGCCCATGGCCGCCGCCGACGCCACTGTGCCCTTAGTGCCCATTCCCGCTTCGGTCAGCCCCAGGTGCAAGGGGTGACGGGTGCGCTTGGCCAGCTCCCGGTACACAGAGATCAGGTCTTGCACACCGCTGACTTTGCAAGACAGGGTGATTTGCTCATGCGCCATGCCCATTTTCTGCGCCAGAGCAGCAGACTCGAGCGCCGAAGTGATCATGGCCTCGTACATCACCTGCTTGGCATCCCATGGCTGGGGGCGCGCGCTGTTGATGTCCATCAGACTGGCGAGCAGCTCCTGGTCCAGGCTGCCCCAGTTGACGCCAATGCGCACGGGCTTGTCCCAGCGCACGGCCGCTTCAATCATCAGACCGAACTGGCGGTCGTGCTTGTCGCCCTTGCCGACATTGCCGGGGTTGATGCGGTATTTGGACAACGCTTGCGCGCAGCTCGGGTAGTCGGTCAACAGACGGTGGCCGTTGTAATGAAAGTCGCCGATCAAAGGCACGTCGATGCCCATGCGGTCGAGCTGGTCGCGCACATGCGGGACGGCCTCGGCCGCCTCGGGTGTGTTGACTGTGATGCGGACCAGCTCGGAGCCCGCCAGGGCCAGCTCTTTGACCTGAATGGCGGTGCCGATGACATCGACCGTGTCGGTGTTGGTCATGGACTGTATGCGCACCGGCGCGTCACCGCCCACGGTTACCACGCGTGAACCCCACACCACACGGGCCTGGGCTGAACGGCGAGCCAGCGGCTCGGCAGAAGGAATTGGAAGACAGGTTGGCACTTTTATTTCACCTCAAAACGGGCCACGTTATCGCGGGCAATAGTCGTCAAGTCGAAGGTCTGCCCGCGCACCTTGACGGATGTGACATCGGCGCGGCCGACCACCGCGCTCAGCGGCAATGTGCCCGAGGCGCCGGCCACTTCACCGGGGGTCAGCATGCGCCGCAGCAGCACAACGCCGCGGGCATCGGTCACCTCAACCCAGGACGGCTCGGTGGGCGCGAAAACCACGATGCCCGTGCTGGGGCCTTTGGCTGTTTCAGGGCCTAGAACGATGGGTGCAGCAGACACCGGACCTGTGGCTGTCGGGCCGGCTGGTTTGGCTGGCGGCGCAGCGGCAGGCGCTGAGGCCGCTGCAACCGGCGGCACATCAGGCGACACCGCTGTTGGGCCATTGACGGGCGCCGCAGCGGGGCCCGGTACGTCAATGGGCGCTGGCGCAACAGGCTCCAGCGGCACCACTGTGGTGGTCACAACAGCGCTATCGCCCGGCCCGCTCTGCAGAAATTGAAAGGGCAGCTTGGGTAAAAAAACCAGCAGTGCTGTACCCACCAAGAACAAAGCACCGCCCAGCATCGCCGGCCGGGACAGTGAGCCCAGAAAAGTCGTACTTTGGCCTGAAGAGCCTGATGAATACGGCGACAAACGGCCCTCTTCGGGATAACCCAAACGGGGCGCCGACAAGACCGGCAATTGCGCCAGTACTTGGGTCGGGTTTAACTTCAGGGCGCGACAGACGCTGCTGGCCAGGGCCCGCGAAAAAACAGCACTGGGCAATAAATCAAAGCGATCGCCCTCAAGTGCCTCCAGTCGCTTGACCGGCACCTTCAGCGCCATGGCCAAAGAAGCGATGTGCAAGCCGGCTTCCTCGCGGGCTTGCCGGATAAGCGCACCGGCACTGAGGACTGGCACCGGCTCAGGAGGCTCCGGCTCAGGCTGTACCGGCTGTGGCGCTTCGGTGTCAAGCACCTCGACGTCGGCTGTCTCAGACTGCGGCTGCTGTGTCTCGACCGGATCCGCATCAACGGTCGCAGATGGCGCCAGAAGTGCATCTGGTACCGGCAATTTTTGCGGATCCTCAGTCATGGAAATCCCCTTTGTCAAAAGCAATCAACTCGCGCGATTGTGCAAAACGAAGCCTTAACTGACTGCCCAGCGCGGCCATAGCATCTGGCCGGTTCAGCTGGCGTTCGATGCGAATCCCCAACCACAAAGATTGCGCATTGGCCAAGTTACCAGCATTGAGTTTAAGCATATAACTTTGGGCCAAGCCAAATTCTGCCCGTTTGTAATGCAGAAGTGCCAACTGATAGGTCGCTGAAGGGTTGTCGGCATCCAGCGCCAGCGCCCGCTGCCAGCTTGCCTGGGCCTCTTGCTGCTGGCCGGCCCGCATCTGGCAAAGCCCCCTGGCCACCCATGTTTTGCCGGGCTGGGCATAACGCGCAGTGTCGATGGCCTGTTTGAAAAGCTGGTCTGATTCGTCAAAACGCGACTGCTGGCAACGCAGCCAGCCGAAGTTGTGCAAGGCATCCGCATCGTTAGGGCGCAGAGCCAGGCCCCGCTGAAAACTCTGCTCGGCCAAGGACAGCTCGTTCAAGCGCAAATACACCAAACCGCGCAGGTTGTAGGCATCTGCAAAGTCCGGGTCAGCCAGCAAAGCCTGTTTGACCTCGTCCAGCGCAACCAGCGTCTGTCCTTGCTCAAAATAGGCGGCAGCCAGCTCGATGCGCAGGCGGGCACGGCGCTGCTGCGGAGATTCATCCGATTCGGTGGCCAGGTCTGCTTTGTTCGGGCCGCCAGTCCATGCGGCCGGTCCAGCCCCGCCGTAGGTGCAAGCGGCCAAGGCCAAACTGATGCAAACAAGGCTGGCTGCAAGTCTGATCAAAGCTGCTTCTCCTGCACGCTCACAACCTTGATGCCCCCCAACATACCCAGCCGCTGGCTGGCCATGCGCTGTGCTACGCCGGTACGGTCTTGAACGTCACCGGCGAGTTGGCCGCAGGCAGCGTCAATATCGTCGCCACGGGTCTTGCGCACGGTGGTGACGATGCCGGCATCGAGCAAAATTTGGGCAAATGCCAGCACCTGCGGCATGGGCGATCGCGTCAGGCCGGAAGCAGGAAAAGGATTGAAGGGAATCAGGTTGAACTTGCAAGACAAGCCCTGCGCCGCATGCTGGCGCATCAACGCGACCAGTTGCCGCGCCTGTTCGGGCTGGTCGTTCACACCGTCCAGCATGCAGTATTCGAAAGTGATGAAGTCCCGCGGGGCATGCACCTGGTAACGCGCGCAGGCTTGCAGCAACTCTTCGATAGGGTACTTGCGGTTCAGCGGCACCAGGTTGTCGCGCAGCGCATCCAGAGGCGCATGCAGCGACACGGCCAGGGCCACCGGGCAGTCCTGCCCCAGGCGATCGATCATGGGCACCACGCCAGAGGTAGAGACCGTGACTCGCCGGCGCGACAGGCCGTAGGCGTGGTCATCGAGCATGACACGCAGCGCCGGCAGCAATTGCGCATAGTTTTGCAGTGGCTCGCCCATGCCCATCATCACCACGTTGGAGATCACGCGCTCGTCACGCCCCAAATGCTCACGCAAAAAGTGCTCAGCAAACCACAGCTGGGCGATGATCTCGCCGGTGCCCAGGTTGCGGCTGAAGCCCTGGTGACCGGTCGAGCAAAAACGGCAGCCCACGGCGCAACCGGCCTGCGAAGAAATGCACAAAGTGCCACGGTCGGCCTCCGGGATGAAAACAGTTTCGATGACATCGCCGGCACCTACGTCAAACAACCATTTGATGGTGCCATCGGCCGAATCGTGCCGCGACAGCACGCTCAAAGCTTGAACATGCGCTTTGCCGGCGAGCTTGCTGCGCAGCGATTTGGCGAGGTCTGTCATTTGCGCAAAGTCACTGGCGCCACGCTGGTGAATCCAGCGAAACAGCTGGGTAGCGCGATAACGCTTTTCCCCTAGCTGTTCGCAGTAAGCGGCCAGTGCGTCCAGGTCAAAATCCAGCAAATTGACGCTCATGTGCATCTGCGCCCCGCCTGAAAACGCAAAACCCGACCAAGAAGGTCGGGTCTGAATGACGGACGCAGCCCGTCAAGGTATCGCCACCCGGGCCAGCAACGGCCCGTTTCCGGGCAGTGAGGCAGCGGGTTGAACATGTCAGCGTGCGTAGATATTCATGCCGGCGAAGAAAAAGCTGATCTCGGCTTGTGCGGTTTCGGCTGCGTCAGAGCCGTGAACCGCATTGGCGTCGATGCTTTCAGCGAAATCGGCGCGGATGGTGCCGGGCGCTGCTTTCTTCGGGTCCGTCGCACCCATCAGGTCGCGGTGCTTGAGAATCGCGTTTTCGCCTTCCAATGCCTGGATCATGACGGGGCCGGAGATCATGAAGTCCACCAGGTCCTTGAAGAAAGGACGGGCACGGTGCACACCGTAAAAAGCCTCTGCCTCGCCACGCGAGAGATGCGCAAACTTAGCAGCCACGATTTTCAGGCCGGCAGCTTCGAAGCGGGCATAGATCTGGCCAATGACGTTCTTGGCGACAGCGTCAGGCTTGATGATGGAGAGAGTGCGTTCGATAGCCATGGAAGTCCTTCAATTTTGATTTTGGGGGCTGTTCAATATGAACTTAGCCTCTGATTTTAACCTGAGCACCTATCCCTTCGGGGCAAAAGGAAAAGACGCCATAGAGAGTTTTTAGCGATTGCCGCCCCTTCCGCCCCCGCCGGCGCCACCGCCCCGATTACCGGAGCCGCCGCGACGCGGCCCACCGCCACCGCCACCGCCGGGGCGGCGCTGGCCTTGCGCCTGCCGCTGCCGCGTGAAAGTTTCTGCGCCTATGTAGCCAAAGGAGGTTTTCATCGGGTCGGGTTGAGCGCCAGCCGGCGGCCCATCCGGCCGGGGTTTGCGCTCGCCTCGGCGCTGTTGACCCTGACCAGCACCGCCACCAGGACCCTGACGCTGACCGCTACGCGGGCCGCCGGGGCCACGGGGGCCCCTTCCAGCGCCCCGGCCGCCGTCCTGGCGCATGGGCGGCGGCTGTAAATCATAGGGTTCCGGCGCCTCGCCGGTCTCAGGGTCGAGCAACTGCGGCTCCACAGGCGGACGTGAAGTGTCAGGCCGGTACGTATCAGGCCGGCCCGGGCCACGGCTGTCTGCAGGGCGCTCGCGCCGCTGTCCGCGTCCCCCGCCGGGGCCGCCGGCGGGCCGCGGCCGCGCAGAGCGCTGATCGCCCCTGCCCTCCGAACGAATCAAGGCATTGGTCAGCGCAGCAATATCCTGGTCATCGAGTTCAACAAAAGCGCCCCGCTTTAAGCCACGCGGCAGCATCACGGCACCATAGCGAATGCGGATCAGGCGGCTGACGGCGTGACCAACTGCCTCGAACATGCGGCGCACTTCGCGGTTGCGGCCTTCAGAAATTGTCACGCGGTACCAACAATTCGCGCCTTCGCCTCCGCCGGCTTCGATGGTGCTGAACTGAGCCATTCCATCATCGAGCTGCACACCTTCAAGCAGGCGCTTTTTTTCTTCGGCATTCAGGGCGCCCAGGACGCGCACAGCGTATTCACGCTCCAAACCAAAACGCGGGTGCATCAGCTTGTTGGCCAACTCCCCGGAACTGGTCAGCAGCAACAAACCTTCGGTGTTCAGGTCCAAGCGTCCGACCGACTGCCACTTGCCCTGAAACAGCTTAGGCAAACGCCTGAAAACAGTTGGGCGGTTTTGCGGATCATCATGCGTTACCACCTCGCCGCTAGGCTTGTGGTACGCAATCACGCGGGCGGGTGGGGGGTCTATGCGCACGCGAATGGGTTTGCCATTGACTTTGACGTTGTCGCCAAACTGGATGCGCTGACCGATGTGTGCAGGCTCCGCGTTCACCGAAATTCTGCCCTCGAGAATCAGCTGCTCCATCTCCAGGCGCGAGCCCAGGCCCGCCTGCGCCAACACTTTGTGCAATTTAGGGCTTTCCGGCAGTGCCGACAAAACACGCTTGGGCGGCTCCAGGGCGATGTCGTCCTCATCAGCATCGAACTGGCCTGTGACCACATCTTCGAACTGGTAAACCGGCACGGCTGCCGGCCGGTGTGCCTGCGCGGGCTTGGGCGCTTGTTCCTGGCCGGCAACCAAAGGCTCGGTCTGGGCTGCCGGCGCCGCAGTCGTGTCCGCCACGGTGACCATCGACTCGGCTGTGGCTGAAGCCGCAATAGGGGTTTCTGGAGGGTTCATCTTTTACTTGGCTTAAAGGGCCTCTATCGGCCTGGCCGGGGCCAGGGTCTTCAGGGTTTTCAGGGCTTGCGCGCCTTCAAAAACTTCCCGCTCAGGGGGTTGTCCGCCGGCCTTCATGGTTTGACCGGAGGGCATATCGGTCGTTTAATCAGCTGGCGAGCGGTGGCTGGCCAGCCGGCGCTTCATCTTCTTGCACGGTATCCGGGGCTGCGTCAGCCATTGATGCAATTGGAGGGCTGTCCAGGGGCGCATCTGCCGGGATGAGCAGGCCTTGAGCTGATTCTGCGGCCTGGCCGGCAGCTGCGGAATCGGACAGACCGAACTCGATTTGCTCGAGCATTGCGCCTTCACCCTCACCACTGCTCAGCACGGGCAACTGGTCCAGCGACTCTACGCCGAGATCGTCTAAAAACTGCCGTGTGGTGGCGTAAAGCGCCGGCCTGCCGACCGTTTCACGGTGCCCGATCACCTCGACCCAGCCACGCTCTTCGAGCTGTTTGAGCAACAAACTGTTGATGGTCACACCGCGAATGTCCTCCATATCGCCACGGGTGACAGGCTGACGGTAGGCAATGATGGCCAAGGTTTCAAGGGTGGCACGGGTGTATTTAGGGGGCTTTTCCGGGTGCAGACGGTCCAGGAATTCGCGCATGGCAGGGCGACTCTGAAAGCGCCAGCCATTGGCCACATGCACCAGCTCCACGCCGCGGCTTGCCCAGTCATCTTGCAACTGATGCAGCAATTCTTTGATGGTATCGGCTGACAGCACGCCGTCGAAAAGCAGCTCCATCTCGCGCACTTGCAGCGGCTGTGCAGCGCAGATCAATGCCGTTTCGAGGACGCACTTTGCATCCAACGTATTCATGATGTTTCAAATCCGATAAAAATGCGAGCGAGCAAGTCGCTCAGCGGCTGGCGTCAAAAGACAAAAGTCAGCGCAATTCACCCTGCGGGGCAGACACCGGGTCCGCGCAACGCGAGCGCAGTCATCACGACTACGTTTTTCCATTGTAGCTCAGGCCCAAGGCCTCGATGGCATGCTCCAGATCGTCAGGTACGGGGGCGACAAAGGCCAAAGCCTCAGCGTTGCAGGGGTGTGCAAAAGCCAATCGCCGGGCATGCAAAGCCTGCCGGTTCAGCCCTGCTGCCGCCGCGCCGCCGTAAAGCTCGTCCGAAACCAGCGGGTGACCCAATGAGGCCATGTGAACACGTATCTGGTGGGTGCGCCCCGTGTGAAGCTTGCAACGCACCAGGCAATGGGCGTCCTGGTTGTCAAGCAGCGAAATATCGGTCATGGCGGTCTTACCCGAATTGCGCTCCAGGTCGACAACGGCCATACGAAGGCGGTTGCGCGGGTCGCGGCCAATAGGCAGCGCCACCTGCTGCTGCCGCGAACCTTGCCAAGCCCGGTGCCCAACAGCCAGATAGTCCCGGCTTACCTCGCGTGCGGCAATCATCTCTACCAATCGGTCCATGGTTTCACGGGTCTTGGCCACCACCATCAGGCCGCTGGTGTCCTTGTCGAGCCGGTGCACGATACCTGCGCGCGGCAAAAAACGGGTCGCGTCATCGCGTGCCAGCAAGCCATTGAGCAAGGTGCCGCTCCAGTTGCCGGGGGCCGGATGCACCACCAGTCCTGCGGGTTTATTGATGACCAGCAGGTGGGCGTCTTCAAACACCACGTCCAGGACCATGTCTTCGGGTTTGAAGGCCTGGCTTTGCGGGGTTGGCCTGAGTTCAATTTGCACGCGGTCGCCAGCCTTGACCTTGAAGGAAGCCTTGGTCACAGGCAAACCGTTCAGGCGCACCAAGCCTGAATCGATCAATTGCTGCAGGTAGGTGCGCGAGAACTCGGGCACAATTCCGGACAAGGCTCGGTCCAGGCGCTCGCCGTGCGCCGATATCGGCATCTCAGCCTCACGCAACTCCACTTCAAGCGTACTGTCCGCATCCTCCTGCGACTCACCCGAGGGGTCTGGGACTGCGGGGTCGCTCGATATAATTACGGGGCTTTGTTCAGAAACAGTCATTAGAGAGTCGATCACCATGTTGCTCAAATTATCGGCGGTTCATGCCACGACTCGCGCAGCTGCTGCAGTTTTAATTCTGAGCGGCCTGCTTGCCGCCTGCTCCACCACGCCCACAGACCCGACTGCCGGCTGGAGCCCTAACAAAATTTACGCTGAAGCCAAAGACGAAGTCAGCGCTGGCGCTTTCGAAAAAGCCATCGTGCTCTATGAAAAGCTGGAAGGTCGGGCCGCAGGCACCCCTTTGGCGCAGCAGGCGCAGCTTGAAAAGGCGCACACCCAGTATAAAAACGGCGAACTGGTTCAGGCCGTCGCCACCCTGGACCGTTTTATCAAGCTGCACCCGGGCAGTTCCGCGGTGGACTATGCGCTCTACCTCAAGGGCCTGGTCAACTTCAATGACAACCTGGGCACGTTCGGCAACCTGATCAGGCAAGACCTGGCCGAGCGGGACCAAAAAGCTGCCAAGGAGTCCTTCGAGGCCTTCAAAGAACTGGTGGCGCGCTTTCCAGAGTCACGCTATGCCCCGGATGCACGCTTGCGCATGGGCTATATCGTGAACTCGCTGGCGCAGTCAGAAGTGCATGTGGCGCGCTACTACTTCACGCGTGGCGCTTATGTCGCGGCCATCAACCGCGCCCAAAATGCACTGACCAATTACCGCGACGTGCCGGCCGCAGAAGAAGCTCTGTTTTTGCTGTATCGCTCCTACGATGCCATGGGCATGACGCAGTTGCGTGATGACACGCTCCGGATCATGCAAAAAAGTTATCCCGACAGCACCTTCATGCGGGGCACTTCCCAGGGCGGCAAGGGCGCAAAGGATGCCAAAGACACTAAGGGCGCGTGGTACAAGTTTTGGTAAGCAAATCCAAGCGCTGCAACAGCTCAGACTCTGAACTCAGTCGTTGCATGGGCGGCAAGGCCCGCAGCAGTCGCCTGCCATAACCCATGGCGACCAGCCGGGTGTCGCACACCACCAGCACGCCCTGATCGGTTTCACGCCTGATCAGCCGCCCTGCACCCTGCTTGAGCGCAACGGCCGCCTCCGGTAAAAAATAGTCGTTGAAAGCACTCCGACCTAGCGATTCAATGTGCCTGGAGCGCGCTTCTGCCATCGGGTCATTCGGTGGCGGAAAAGGCAGCTTGTCGATGATGACCATTTGCAGCGCCTCGCCGGGCACGTCAATACCCTCCCAAAATGAGGCCGAGGCCACCAGAATGCAGCCGACCTCGCCCGCATCACTGCCCCGGCGAAAGCGCTCGATCAGCACGCGCTTGGGCAAGTCGCCTTGCGCCAGCACCTCCAACTCACCCGCGTCCTTGAAACTCTCACGCAGCGCATCGGCAATGCCGCGCAATGCTCGCAGTGTGGTGGTCAGCACCATCGTTCGGCCACCCAGACGACGGGCCCAGATAGCAGCCGACTCCGCCACCCGCGCCATGTGCGATGGCTCGCCGGGTTTGGGGAAGTCCTGCGGCACATAGACGGCGGCCTGAACAGCGTAGTCAAACGGACTGCCCACGCGCAAGATCTGCGCGCCGGCCAGACCGCAGGGCTGGGTGAACCAGCTCAGCTTGTCATCGTCGCCCAGGGTGGCCGAAGTGAATACCCAGGTTTTGGCCCCCTCTGGACTGCTGCCCAGCACCTTGGACTGAACCGCCTGGGCAATGTCCAGCGGCGACTCGACCAGCCTCAGCTGCGCGCCGACTTCCAGCCACCGCACAGAGCCGGTCTGGCAGGGCCCTGCAAAGTGCTTCAAGCGCTCACCGAACTCAATCGCTCTTTCTTGCAGACGCGCAAAGTCCGGGGCCAGCTCACTCACACTGTCCAGCGCTTGCGCCGCAGCTTCGCAGGCCTCGGCCATCTGTACCAGAGCCAGCGTCCAGGCCACCCCGTCAAGCGTTTCGGGGACAGCCTCGGTCCAGCGCAGTTTGGTGCCCGGAAAAGCCTTGCCCACGCAAAGGCGCAACTCGCGCGCCGCCCGCTCAGTCTGCGCTGCAAGGGCATGCCAGTCCACCAAACCACGGGCCAGCTGCAAGCCGACTCCCAACATATCCCGGCAAAAGTCCAGCAATTGTCCGGTGGTGATGTTCTTGCCTAAAAACTGAATACCGGTTTCGTTGAGCTGGTGAGCTTCGTCAAAAATTGCAATGCGCACGGTCGGCAACAACTCGGCCACGCCACTCTCACGCACCGCCAGATCAGCAAAAAACAAATGATGGTTGATGACCACCACATCGGCGGCCAAGGCTTCGCGGCGGGCCAGATTGACATGGCAGGCCCGAAAACTCGGGCAGGCTGAACCCAGACAGTTCTCACGTGTCGATGTCACCAGCGCAATCACCGGTGAGCGTTCATCGAGTCCAGGCAGTTCTGCCAGATCGCCGGTGCGGGTAGTCTGAGACCATTCCTCAATGCGCGCCAGCGCATGCAAGGTGCTGCGCTCTGGCATCATGGCCTCGCTGCGAGCCTGCTGCATGCGGTGCAGGCACAAGTAGCTGCCACGCCCCTTGAGCAGCGCCATGCTGACCGGCAGGCCCAAAGCCTGAACCAGCTTGGGCAGATCGCGACCAAACAGCTGGTCTTGCAGTGCCTTCGTGGCTGTTGACAACATCACCCGCTCGCCGCTGAGCAAAGCCGGCACCAGATAGGAAAAAGTCTTGCCGACGCCGGTGCTCGCTTCCACCACCAGGGGGTAGGCGCCCTCAATGGCCCTGGCCACCGCCATGGCCATGTCGGTCTGACCACGGCGCGGCATGAAGTGATCTGTCGTTCGCGACAAAACGCCGCCGGGCGCAAAGGCGGCTTCGACCTGCTGCTCCAGGTCCATCAGGCAGTCTCTGCCAGCGACAAGCCGGGCTGCTTAAGAAGTAAGTCGATGAAGGGCCCAGGGGCAGCGTGAGAGTAGGTCGGCAAAAGGCGGCTTTCGCGCAGGCAAGCTGCAAGAAACGGGGTCAATGGGTGTGTCAGGGTGGCGCAGGCAGTGGTTTACGGGTGCTGTTGGATTTGTCCTTTAAGCGCTTATCGCGCTCGGCCTGATTTTGGGCGGCTTTTTCAGAACGCACTTTGGCATCCTGGACATTGGCGGCAGCTTGTTCATGCCGGGTCTTGGCTTCGCCTGCTTTGCTTTGGCTGTTTTTTTGACGTGTTTGGGCAGCCTCTACATTGGCGTTGGCGTCTGCCGCCGACTTGGCTTGACTCTGTCCACGTTGATCGTTGCGATCTGATCGACGATCAGTTTCTTGTTGTGCCTTTTTTTCCTGCTCAGCGCGTTGCTGCTGACGTTCCAGGTTATTTTTATCTTCGGTCTTCTGAATCTGATCGGCTCCCCGAGCTTTGCGGTCTGCCTCGTTGATCAAAAGATCCTGACGGCGCAGGTCTGCCATTGCCTCGTTGCGCCGGGGACGTATCTCCTGCAGACAAGCGTTGACCGCAAACCGGCTTTTGCAAGCTGCCTCTTCTGCCTGGAAACCAGCCTCAAGCCGGGCCCGCTCTGCAGCGATCTTGCTGCGTTCCAGCGCATTGTTGTCCTTTTCCTGGGCCGGCGACTGGGCCATTGCTGCGCCAAGTGACAGGCCGCAGCAAAACAGAAAGAGGACGAATTTCATGTGATCCTGGTGTCAACAATACGGCGCTCCAGCGCCAGATACTGCGTCGACTGCATTTCATTCAATCTTGAAATGGTACGTGGAAATTCATGTGCCAGGGGGCCTTCTGTGTAAAGAGCCTCCGGCGGCACGGCGGCCGACATGATCAGCTTGACATGCCGGTCATACAAAACGTCCACCAACCAGGTGAATCTGCGGGCTTCAGAGGCCATGCGCACAGGCATGTGCGGCACGTCACTGAGCAACACGGTGTGGAACCTGCTGGCCATTTCCAGGTAGTCGTTTTGCGAGCGCGGGCCGCCGCACAAGGTCTTGAAATCAAACCAGACCACGCCGCCGGCTTTGCGACGGGCACGGATCTGCCGCGATTCGATGTTCAGCACAGGGTCTTCGTCGCGCTTTTCAGCCAAACGTTCGAAAGCGTCCGCCATGGCAGCGTCGGCCGTCTGACCCAATGGCATGTGATAAAGCTGGAGCTGCTCTAAAGTGATGGAGCGGTAATCGGTACCGTTGTCCACACTGATCACGTCCAAGTTGGCTTTGAGCAAGTCTATGGCCGGCAAGATGCGGTCTCTGTGCATACCGTTGGGGTAAAGCGCATCAGGCTCAAAATTGGAAGTGGTGACAAAACCCACGCCATTGTTGAAGAGTGCAGCCAACAATCGGTGCAGGATCATCGCATCGGTGATCTCAGCCACATGGAACTCGTCAAAACAGATGAGTTTGTAGCGCAAGGCCATGCGCCGGCCCAACTCATCCAGCGGGTTGACCGTGCCCTGTAATTCGCGCAACTCACGGTGCACCTCGCGCATAAACTCGTGAAAATGCAAGCGCGTTTTACGTTTGAGTGGCACCGCGTTGTAAAAGCAGTCCATCAAAAAGCTCTTGCCCCGCCCCACCCCACCGTGCATGTACACACCCCGCGGAATAGCCGGCCGGTTGATCAGCTTCTTGAGTGAGTTGGAGCGCTTTTCCTTGTAGCCAGCCCATTCAGTGGCGCAGCGCTCGAGCGCATCGACCGCACGCAGCTGAGCAGGGTCACTGCGGTAACCCCGCAGCTGCAGTTCGGCCTCGTAGGCAGAACGAACGGACATGGACGCCGGCTTACGTTCTGCGCTCAGAAGTTGAGCGTGCGCTTGTCCACCGCCAGGGCCGCTTCCTTGGTGGCTTCACTCAAGGACGGGTGTGCATGGCAGATGCGGGCAATGTCTTCGCTGCTGGCGCGGAACTCCATGGCCACCACGCATTCTGCGATCAACTCGCTGGCCATCGGACCAACGATGTGCACGCCGAGGATTTCGTCCGTGGCGGCGTCCGCCAGCATCTTGACCATGCCGGTGGTGTCACCCAAGGCGCGCGCGCGGCCGTTGGCCATGAACGGGAAGGTACCAGCTTTGTAGGCGCGGCCGGCGGCTTTGAGCTGCTCTTCGGTCTGACCGACCCACGCGATTTCCGGGTTGGTGTAAATCACCCAGGGAATGGTGTTGAAGTTGACATGCCCGTGCTGGCCGGCAATGCGCTCGGCCACGGCTACGCCCTCTTCCTCGGCTTTGTGCGCCAGCATGGGGCCGCGCACCACGTCGCCCACCGCCCAGACGTTGGGCAGGTTGGTCTTGCAGTCGGCGTCCACCACAATGGCGCCGCGCTCGTCCAGCGCCAAGCCCACGGTATCAGCGGCCAGGCCGGTGGTGTTGGCCACGCGGCCGATCGAGATGATCAGCTTGTCAACGTCCAGCGACACGGCTTCGCCCTTGGCGTTGGTGTAGGCGACAGAAACGCCCTTCTTGGCGGACTTGATCTCGCCAACCTTGACGCCGAGCTCGATCTTCAGGCCCTGCTTGATGAAAGCCTTGTGCGCTTCTTTGGCGATTTGCTGGTCTACCGCGCCCAAAAAGGTGGGCAGGCCTTCGAGCACCGTCACCTCAGCACCCAGACGGCGCCAGACCGAGCCCATCTCCAGACCGATGACACCCGAGCCGATCAGACCGAGTTTTTTGGGCACGGCGCCGATGCGCAGCGCACCGTCGTTCGACAGGATGTTGTCTTCATCAAAGGGCGTGCCGGGCAAGGTGCGTGCGCTCGAGCCGGTGGCCACCACCACGTGCTTGCCGGAAATGGTTTCTTCAACCTTGCCGGCCACTTTGATCTCGTAAGCGCCGTCTTTGGCGGCGACAAAAGAGCCGCGACCGTGAAAGAACGAGACCTTGTTCTTTTTGAACAGAAACAAGATGCCCTCGTTGTTTTGCTTCACGACGCTGTCTTTACGGGCAAGCATCTTGGCTATGTCCATCTTCACGCCGGTGGCGGTGATGCCATGGTCTGCAAAGTGGTGGTTGGCATGGTCAAAATGCTCGCTGGACTGCAGCAAAGCCTTGGAGGGAATGCAGCCGACGTTGGTGCAGGTACCGCCGGGTGCGGGGCCTCCGGCCGCATTTTTCCACTCGTCAATACAAGCTACGTTAAAGCCCAGCTGGGCCGCACGAATGGCCGCGATATAGCCGCCGGGACCTGCGCCGATGACGACGACGTCAAATTGTTGAGACATGATTTGCTTTCCGATCAGATGTCAAACAACAGGCGTGAAG
>CANIDW010000005.1 GCA_947466165.1 Comamonadaceae bacterium
TGGGGTAGTAACTGGCGCGCTTGCAGCAATTTTTCTGCTGGGATGCGGATGTCCAAGGCCTGGTCTGATGCATTGCCGTGGCTAAGCTGGCTGAACTGCAGCTCAGGCACATCCGAAGGCGCCAGTGCTTGAAGGTCAAACCACAATCCCAGGCGTTCTTGCAGGGATTTGCCTATGGGCGGCTCATCGTCCATGGACTCGTCCAATGCCACCACACCGAACTGCGTGCGGGGCGCTGATTCAGAGCCGTCGGACATCCGCAGTGGCGGCAAGGATTGCGTGTCCATAGCCTGTGTCATAGGCGCCATCAGAGAGGCCGGAAAGCGTTCGGCCATGCTGATGCAGACCACCCCCTGGTCGGCTTGTTGAAGCAAACCTGATTGCATGTGCAAGCTGCCGGTTTGCAGCGTCAGTGATAAATCAATGCCGCCTAGCAAACGCTCCATGTCGACACTGCCCGGCACTTTGACGGTGTTCAGCCCGGCCGCCAGCAGATGGCGCAGCCAACGCTCGCGCACCGGCCCGAAGGGCGCACGCAACCAGATGCCGCCAAATCCGCTGGGATCAATCTGCAGCAGTTGTAAGGACGTGAGCGCGTCGTTCCAGGTCTCAAGTCCTTGCATGTCTTCAGGCATGACAGCTCAGACAGCCAGTATGTCTTGCAGACACCGTTGCACGCGTTCGCCGGAATCCGTGTCGTCCAGCGGATTGCGCCTGAGGCGATGGCGCAAAGCCAGCGGTGCAATGGTTTTCAGGTGTTCCGGTGTGACCGTTTTGCTGCCTTGCATGGCAGCCAAAGCGCGGGTCGCACGCAACAAGGTCAACTCGGCCCGCAGTCCGTCGGTGCCCAGTTGTTGGCACAGGCGGGCGCACAAGGTGAGCATGGTGTCGCTGACTTGGACGGACTCCAATAACTTGCGTGCTTTGACAATGCGTTTTTGCAGCTTGTCACTTTCAGCTTGCCACAGCGCTTTGTAGGCGCTGGGGTTTTTGTCAAAAGCATCCCGGCGCTTGATCACTTCCACACGCAAAGCGATGTCTTGCGGCGTTCGCACTTGGACCGACAAGCCAAAGCGGTCCAGCAATTGCGGGCGGAGTTCACCTTCTTCCGGGTTGCCACTGCCGACCAGGACAAAGCGGGCAGGGTGGCGAATGCTCAGACCTTCACGCTCCACCAGGTTTTCACCGGAGGCGGCAACGTCAATCAAGAGATCGACCAAATGGTCGTCCAGCAAATTCACTTCGTCGATGTACAAAAACCCCCGGTGGGCCTGGGCCAGCAAGCCGGGTGAAAACTCTTTGATGCCTTGCGACAATGCTTTTTCCAGATCGAGCGCGCCCACAATGCGGTCTTCTGTGGCGCCCAGGGGCAAGTCCACCACACTCACCGCCCGGCTTTCAGTCGGCAGTTTATGCGCCTTGCCGCCGGGGGGATTGGCCAGTGCTGAACACGCCGCGCAAGATTGCGCAGGGTTGTTCGGGTCGCATTTGTACGGGCAGCCTTTGACCACTTGAATCGGTGGCAGCAAGTCGGCCAGGGCCCGTACAGCGGTTGATTTGCCGGTACCCCGGTCTCCCAAGACCAGCACCCCGCCCACCGATGGGTCAATGGCCACCACCTGGATGGCCAGGATCATCTCGTCTTGACCGACGATGGCTGCGAAAGGAAATGTGGACGCCATGAAAAATTCCGCTCTAATGATTGAAAAAATACGATCTCAATTAGCTTCGAGTGCTCAAACTATTTTGACATTTCGCTGCGCCCGCGAGTGGCTGTGAACAGCTTCGATCAAAGCGGTCACATGCTCGGGTGGCGTGAGTTGATGGATACCGTGTCCCAAATTGAAAATGTGTGTCGGCCCCGTGCGCACCGGGTCCGTATGAGGCTTGCCAAAACTGTCCAGAACGCGCCGGACTTCCTGCTCAATCTGGGCTGGTGGCGCAAATAAAACATGCGGGTCTATATTGCCTTGCAAAGCCTTGCCGGGGCCACCCACGTCGCCGCCCACCAGAGCTCGCGCCCGCCCCAGATTCATGGTCCAGTCCAGGCCCAGCACTTCGCAGTCCAGCGCGTTCATCTCACTGAGCCACGGGCCGCCACCCTTGGTGAACACCAGCCGAGGAATAGTCTGTCCATCCGCAGCTCTTTTGAGTTTGGACAAGACCTGCGCCGTGTACTTCAAGCTGAACTGCTGAAACGCCCCATCGGCCAAAACGCCGCCCCAACTGTCGAAAATCATGACCGCTTGGGCGCCTGCATCGATTTGAGCATTTAAATACGCTGCAACCGCCTGTGCATTGACCTCCAGGATTCGATGCATCAAATCCGGCCTGCTGTACATCAGGCTTTTGACATGCCGGTAATCATCAGAGCCTGCGCCTTCGACCATGTAGCAGGCCAGCGTCCAGGGGCTGCCGGAAAAGCCGATCAAAGGCACACGCCCCTTTAAGGCTTGCCGAATCGAGCTCACAGCGTCAAACACATACTTGAGTTTGTTGAGGTCGGGCACTTGCAGCGCAGCGACGGCGGCTTCGTCGCGCACCACTTTTTCAAAGCGCGGGCCTTCACCCTGGGCAAAGCTCAAACCCAGTCCCATCGCGTCAGGCACGGTCAGGATGTCTGAAAACAAGATGGCCGCGTCCAGACGGTAGCGATCCAGGGGTTGCAGCGTCACTTCTGTCGCGTAGTCTTTGTTGGTGGCCAAGCCCATGAAACTGCCGGCTTTTTCACGCGTTTGCCGGTATTCGGGCAAATAGCGTCCGGCTTGGCGCATCAGCCAAACGGGGGTGTGATCTGTTGATTGTCTTAAACAGGCACGCAAAAAACTGTCATTTTGTAATTCAAAAGGCATAAAAAATGCTTTGGGCGGCTGAAAAATAGGTTTCGAGCAGACGAAGTGTCAATTAATTGTTTCACTCAAGTGTCAATTTAACTTGACGATTTGTCAAATGTAGGTAAATTACAGGTCTGTCAATGACATCTTCGGAATCAACATGGACGCCTTGCTGGAGTGGATTCAATCGCCTGCGCACTTGAAAAAGCTTTCCCGGGAAAGCTTGAACGGCTTGGCCCTTGAATTGCGCGAGCGTTTGATTCAGACGGTTTCTCAAACAGGCGGTCACTTCAGCTCTAACCTGGGCACGGTCGAGCTCACCATCGCCCTGCACTATGTCTACAACACCCCGGAAGACAGACTGGTCTGGGATGTGGGCCATCAAACTTATCCCCACAAAATTTTGACCGGCCGCAACGAGCGCATGAGCACCTTGCGCCAGCAGGGCGGCTTGAGTGGCTTTCCGCGGCGCGAAGAAAGTGTCTATGACGCTTTTGGCACTGCGCATTCGTCAACCAGCATCTCTGCCGCTTTCGGCATGGCCGTTGCCGCCAAGCAAACCGGAAGCCAGCGCAAGTCCGTGGCGATCATCGGCGATGGCGCGCTCACCGCCGGCATGGCTTACGAGGCGATGAACAACGCGGGCGCCAGCCAATGCGACTTGCTCGTCATCTTGAACGACAACGACATGTCCATCAGCCCGCCGGTAGGGGCTTTGAATCAATACCTCGCACAACTGATGTCGGGTCGCTTTTACACAGAGGCTAAAAAATGGGGTGAGCAAGTGCTGCGCAACGCGCCGCCTTTGTTTGAATTGGCCAGGCACATCGAGCAACAAACACACAACCTGATTGCGCCCGACACCATTTTCGAAAAGTTAGGGTTCACTTATACCGGGCCAATCGACGGTCATGATGTTCAGGGTCTGGTCCAGGCGCTGCAAAAATTGCGTGGCGCCACTGGGCCGCAGTTTTTACATGTGGTCACCCGCAAGGGCCAAGGTTATGCCAAGGCCGAAGCCGACCCGGTGGCTTACCACGGCCCCGGCAAGTTTGACCCTGCTGTGGGCCTGAGCCCCGCGGTCAGCTCCAAAGTCACTTACACCCAGGTTTTCGGGCAATGGATTTGTGACATGGCCGCCAAAGACCCGCGCCTGGTGGGCATCACGCCTGCCATGCGGGAAGGTTCGGGCTTGTTGGAGTTCAGCCAGCGCTTTCCCGGCCGCTACCACGACGTCGGAATTGCCGAGCAACACGCCGTGACCTTTGCCGCCGGTCTGGCTTGCGAAGGCCTCAAGCCTGTGGTGGCCATTTACTCGACGTTTTTACAAAGAGCGTATGACCAGATGATCCATGACGTGGCCTTGCAAAACCTGCCCGTGGTGTTTGCCCTGGACCGGGCCGGCCTGGTCGGGCCCGATGGCCCCACCCATGCGGGCATGTACGACATTGCTTTTACCCGCTGCATTCCAAATATGAGTGTGGCCTGCCCGGCAGACGAGAACGAATGCCGGCAATTGCTCAGCACGGCTTATGCCCAAGACCACGCGGTCACCGTGCGCTACCCCCGCGGGGCTGGCGTGGGTGCGACGGTAGACAAAGATTTGAACCCCTTGCCGTTTGGGCAGGCGAAGGTCGTGCGCCAGGGTCATGGCATTGCCTTCTTGGCTTTTGGCCCGCTGCTATATGAAGCGCTGAAAGTGGCCGAAACCCTGGACGCCACCGTGGTCAATATGCGCTGGGCCAAGCCACTGGATGTGCAAACCTTGACAGACATTGCACTGTCGCACGACAGACTGGTCACCCTGGAAGACGGCACCCGCAAAGGCGGTGCCGGGGCGGCGGTACTGGAGGCCTTGCAAGACCTGGGAATGGCCAAGCGGGTTCTGGTCATCGGCTTTGAAGACGAATTCACGGAGCACGGCGACCCCGGCGTATTGATGAAGCAATATGGCTTGACGGCGCCCGGTATTCAAAAACGCATGTCGGATTTCTGGCCCGACCTGCAAGCTGAAAAATTCCTCAGAAGGGTTGCCTGAATGGCTGTCTGGACATTAGGGCTGAACCACCGCACAGCGCCCATTGATTTGCGTGAAAAATTTGCTTTTGCCTCCGAAAAACTGGGGCAGTCTTTGCTGGGCTTGCGCCAAAGTTTCTCAAGTCATAAAGAAGTGGCCATCTTGTCCACCTGTAACCGGACAGAAATTTACTGTGCGGGTGATCAGGTGCAGGGCCCGCAAACACTCGCCTGGCTGGCAGAAACCGGTCAAACACCGGTCGAGGTATTGAAGTCTCACACTTACCAGTTAGAAGGCGATGCTTCAGCGCGCCACGCCTTCAGAGTCGCCAGCGGTCTTGACTCCATGGTTCTGGGTGAGACCCAGATTTTGGGCCAGCTCAAAGATGCAGTTCGCTTCGCGGCCGACTCCGGCGCACTGGGCAGCACGCTGAACCAGCTTTTCCAGCGTTCTTTTGCCGTTGCCAAAGAAGTGCGTACGACCACCGAAATTGGAACGCACTCCGTGAGCATGGCGGCAGCCAGCGTAAGACTGGCCAACCGCATCTTTGAAAACATCAAAGACACCCATGTCTTGTTTGTAGGCGCCGGTGACATGATTGAGTTGTGCGTGGCACATTTCGCAGCCAAATCGCCAAGCTCTATCACCATTGCCAACCGTACTGCCGACAGAGCCGATGCTTTGGCAGCGCTGCACGGCGCTCAATGCATTGCACTGGCAGATCTTCCGTCTCAGTTGCATCGCTTTGATATTGTGATCAGTTGCACTGCCAGCACATTGCCCTTGATCGGTTTGGGCGCCGTCAAAAGCGCACTAAAGGCCAGAAAAAATCGCCCCATGTTCATGGTGGATCTGGCCGTTCCCCGCGACATAGAGCCCGAGGTCAAACATTTGTCGGATGTTTATTTGTACACCGTGGATGATCTCACCGAAGTGATCAACAGTGCCCAGTCGCACCGTAAAGAGGCTGTGGTTGATGCCGAGATCATCATCGATACCGGGGTGCAAAAATTCATGAGCTGGCTTGAGCACAGAAGTCATGTGCCCTTGATCCAGGAGCTGAGCATGCAAGCTGATGCCTGGCGCCAAACTGAACTGGCGCGTGCACGCAAACAAATTGAAAAAGGCCAGCACATCGACAGCGTTTTAGAGTCACTCTCGGTTGGATTGATGAAGAAAATGCTCAACGGCCCCTTGCGCGAGTTGCATCATGCAGAAGGTGTGCAAAAAGACAAAGCTCTGGAAGCGGTCAAACAGATGTTTTTAAGCACCTAAAATAGCTCCCACTGCAGGCAATTATTTTTTATTTGCCTTTTTATCGTGTGCGCATGTTGTGCAATGATGAAACCTCATGCTCACAGCATCTAATCTTTCATTGAGCCGGGGTGACCGGCGTCTTTTTTCTGGTGTCTCTTTCACTTTGGAGTCCGGCCAATGGCTGCACTTAGAGGGTGATAACGGCGTTGGGAAAACCAGCTTGCTGCGTCTTTTGTGCGGACTGATCTCCCTTGAGGAGGGTGAGATCCGTTGGAAGGGTCAAACCACAGTTCAAACACCTGAAGTTTTTCGCGCTGACCTGGCTTACCTGGGGCATCAATTGGCCCTTAAACAAGATTTAAGCCCGATTGAAAACTTGCGCGCTGATGCGGCGGTTTCGGGCCGGGAACTCTCTGTGAAAGATGCCATGGCCGCCTTGGCGCAGATGGGCTTGCGTTCCAGGGAGCATTTGCCCGTCAGGGTCTTGTCGCAAGGCCAGCAAAGACGTACCGCCTTGTCGCGTTTGATTGTCAGCACCGCTGCCTTGTGGATTCTGGACGAGCCCTTTGTCGCCTTGGATGCAGCAGCTCAAAATGCCTTGGCGGGCGTGATCAATGCTCACTTATCCAGGCAGGGCATGGTGCTTTTGACCAGCCACCAAGCCGTTTCCTTGGCGGGTCCTGGCCGCAGTTACAAGCTAACAGCATGAGTGCTTTTGCAGCCGTCCTCAAGCGTGATTTGGTCTTGGCCTTAAGACGCAAGAACGAAGTGATTACCTCGGTATTCTTTTTTGTCGTCGTTGCGGCGCTATTCCCCTTGGGGATTGGTCCTGAAATGAACACTTTGCGCTTGGTCGGCCCTGGGATTTTGTGGGTGGGTGCGCTGCTGGCCAGCATGCTTTCGCTGGGAAGGATGTTTGCCGCCGATTACGCCGACGGCAGCCTGGAGCAAATGGCCTTATCGCCTCACAGTTTATCTGTGCTGGTAGCCGCCAAAATACTGGCGCATTGGATACTCTCTGGACTGCCTTTGGTCCTGCTGGCCCCTGTGATTGGTTTGCAGTTTGACTTGTCAGCCAACGCACTTTGGATTTTGACTTTGAGCCTCTTGCTGGGTACGCCCGTTTTGTCCTTGATAGGCGCTATTGGCGCCGCTTTGACGCTGGGCGTCAGGGGCGGCGATGTCTTGCTGACATTGCTGGTGTTGCCCTTGTATGTGCCGGCGCTGGTTTTTGGTGCGGGCGCGGTGCAGGCAGAAATAAGCGGTTTAGGTGCATCTGCGCATTTGTCTATATTGTCGGCGATGGTGCTGGTGGCCGCAGTTTTCAGCCCTTGGGCCAGCGCTGTCGCATTGCGTGTTGCACTTGAATCTTGAGGCCGAGCTGATTCCATGATCCGAAAACTTTTTTATTTCTCCTCGCCGCAAAACTTCTATCCACTGGCCGGTAAGTTGTGGCCTATGTTCGCTTGCCTGGCCACGGCGCTCACGGTTTGGGGACTCTGGTTGGGTATGTTTGTGGCGCCTACCGATGTACAGCAAGGTGAGGGCTACCGGATTATTTACGTGCATGTGCCTGTGTCCTGGATGTCCATGGTGATTTACCTGGCCATGGCTTTTTGGGCTTTGTTGGGACTGACCTTCAACACCCGTCTTTCCGGCATGTTGACCAGCGCATTGGCGCCCACCGGCGCCATCTTTGCTTTTCTATCGCTCTGGACCGGGGCACTTTGGGGAAAACCCATGTGGGGCACCTGGTGGGTTTGGGATGCCCGCCTGACCTCAGAGCTTATTTTGTTATTTTTGTATTTAGGCTTCATCGCTTTGACCAGTGCCATTGATGACGCTCGCCGTGCTGACAAAGCCGGTGCTATTTTGGCCTTGGTCGGGGCGCTCAACGTGCCGGTCATTTATTTTTCAGTCAAATGGTGGAACACTTTGCACCAAGGCGCTTCAGTGTCATTGACCAAAGGCTCCAGCATGCAGCAGACCATGCTGGAAGCTATGCTCATCATGGCTGTCGCATTTTGGATGTATGCCATTGCCATGACGCTTTACAGAGTCAGAAGCATCATATTGATTCGGGAGAGACACTCACAGTGGGTGGCTGACTTGCCTGAAGTCAAAGCGAAATCTTTGGAGGCCCGGACATGATCTGGTCAAGTTTTTCTGATTTTTGGTCCATGGGTGGCTATGGACTTTATGTATGGGGAAGTTTTGGCGTGACAGCAGCCTTGTTGGCTGCCGAAGCTTTTTGGACCCGGCGAGGCCGCCAGAACGCGCTGACCCATGTGCTTGCCGAATTACAGGCAGCCGATGCCAACGGCAAGGACTGGCGCTGATGAAAGCCAGGCACCAACGATTTTTATTGATCAGCTTGGCCGTGGCTGCTTTGGCCATTGCGGGCATGTTTGTTTTGAATGCTTTTCAAAGCAACTTGGTTTTCTTTTTCACGCCCACGCAAGTCTTTCAAGGCGAAGCGCCTAAAGGTAAGGCGTTTCGGGTTGGCGGCATGGTCAAAGAGGGGAGCCTGAAAAAAGACGGAGAAAACGTGCAATTTGTAGTGACAGACTTTGCCAATGAAGTGCCTGTGGTTTACAAGGGCATGCTGCCCGACTTGTTCAAAGAAGGTAAGGGCGTTGTGACGCAAGGTAAATTGAATCAGGGCAATCAGTTTGCAGCCTCCGAAGTTTTGGCCAAACACGACGAAAACTACATGCCGCCTGAGGCGCAACATGCTTTAGACAAAGCCGGCGCAGCCAAAGCCGCCCAAACCTACAAACCAGCCAATTAATTGAAAAGAGTTTGGAATGATTGTTGAAGTCGGTCACTTTGCCTTGATCCTTGCCGCATTCGTTGCTTTGGTGCAAGGGGTCTTGCCACTGGCGGGCACCATCAACGGTCACCAAAGATGGCAGGGCTTGGCCAGACCTGCAGCCATCGTGCAGTTTTTGCTGATTGCCTTTTCCTATGGCGTGCTGACCAACGCTGCGGTCACGGACGACTTCTCAGTCAAGTACATCGCAGAGCATTCCAACTCACTTTTGCCCGTTCAATACAAAGTGGCCTCAGTCTGGGGTGGCCATGAGGGGTCCTTGTTGATGTGGGTGCTGATGTTGTCTGGTTGGACGCTGGCCGTGGCCTTGTTTTCCCGCACCTTGCCTTTGGCCATGGTCGCGCGGGTGATTGCTGTTTTGGGCTTTGTGTCGGTGGGGTTTTTAAGTTTTATTTTGATCACCTCCAGCCCGTTCGAGCGCTTACTGCCTGCCCCGCTCGACGGTCGGGATTTGAATCCTTTGCTGCAAGACCCCGGCCTGGTGATACATCCACCCATGTTGTACATGGGCTATGTCGGTTTTTCTGTCGCATTTGCTTTTGCGATATCGGCTTTGTTATCGGGTCGCATGGATGCAGCCTGGGCTCGTTGGTCCCGCCCCTGGACAGTGGTGGCCTGGATTTTCATGACCGCTGGTATCGCGCTGGGCTCTTGGTGGGCTTACTATGAACTGGGCTGGGGTGGTTGGTGGTTCTGGGACCCTGTTGAAAATGCCTCCCTCATGCCCTGGCTCTTCGGCACGGCCCTGATCCACGCCTTGATGGTCACCGACAAGCGCGGTGGTTTCAAAGCCTGGTCTGTGCTGCTGGCAATCGGCGCATTTTCTTTGTGCTTGCTAGGTACTTTCCTGGTGCGCTCTGGCGTTTTGACCTCTGTTCATGCTTTTGCGTCTGACCCCAAGCGCGGCGTTTTTATATTGATTTTTTTGGCGCTGGTGGTGGGTATTTCCCTGACCCTCTTTGCCTGGCGCGCTCCCAAAGCGACTCTGGGCGGCAAGATCGCCTTGGTGTCGCGCGAGTCCATGCTGCTGGCCAACAGTGTGTTGCTGGTGGTGGCCACGGGCGCTGTCTTGCTTGGGACCGTTTACCCGCTGATCATTGATGCCCTGAATTTAGGCAAGCTCTCAGTGGGTGCGCCGTATTTCAACGCGGTGTTTGTACCCCTGATGGTGCCTATCGTCTTTCTGATGGTTCCCGGCGGTATTGCACACTGGCGGGAGTCCAGGGGCAAAGAGCTGGGTCGCCAGATGCGCTGGCCTGCCTTGGCCGCCGTGCTGGCTGCCGCTGCGATTTTGATTTTCAGCGAGCGCGGTACCTGGCTCACTGCCATGGGTATGGCCCTGGCCACCTGGGTGGTGGTGGGCTTGTTGGTTCAAATTGTGGCGCGCGTTCAAAAACCGGGCCGCATAGCACTGTCATTTTGGGGCATGCATTTAGCCCACCTTGGCATAGCCGTGGTGGTCGTGGGCATCACATTGGTCAAGGGCTATGAAATTGAGCGCGATGTGCGCATGGGACTGAACGACACGGTCAGCATCGAAAACTACAGCTTCGAATTGGTGGGCCTCAATCAAGTCAATGGCCCCAACTACAAAGCGATGCGTGCAACGGTGAATGTCAGTAAAGATCAAAAACCGCTCGAGGTCTTGTACCCGGAAAAAAGAAGGTATTTTTCGTCGGCCATGCCCATGACCGAGGCGGCGATTGACGCCGGGCCTTTGCGTGACTTGTATGTTTCTCTTGGCGAAGCCATAGAGGGTGACAAGCCGCAGTGGAGTGTGCGTGTTTACTACAAGCCTTTTGTGTCCTGGCTTTGGTACGGCGCTATTTTGATGGTCCTGGGCGGCTTGCTGGCTGTGAGTGATCGCCGTTATCGCAAGTCTGCTATGAGCGCAGCCTCCTGAGTTAAAGCGATTTCGATGAAAAAATTTTATATTCCGCTCGGAATTTTCTTGGTGTTGGTGGCTTTCCTGGCCATCGGACTCAAGCGCAACCCGCAGGAAATTCCATCACCTTTGCTGGGTAAGCCGGCGCCTCTTTTTTCTTTGAGTACTTTGAATCCTGGTGGTGCCAAGTTTGGACCGCAAGACATGAAGGGCAAGGTTTGGATGCTCAATGTCTGGGCCACATGGTGTGTCGCATGTCGCGACGAGCATCCCTTGCTGGTGGCTTTCAGTAAAGCCAACCAATTGCCTATCGTGGGCTTGAACTACAAAGAAGTTCAAGCGCAAGATGCGCCAGCGGGACGACAGCTCACTCCTGAAGAAAAATTGCGTATCGCGCGTGAACGCAGCGCAGTTTGGTTGCAGCGTTTAGGTGACCCCTATGTCGTTTCGGTGTTTGACCTTGATGGTCGCGTCGGCATCGACTACGGTGTTTATGGCGTACCGGAAACCTACATCATTGATAAAGAAGGTGTGATTCGGTACAAGCGGGTCGGGGCCGTCACGCTGGAGACGCTGCAGTCCCAAATTCTTCCTTTGCTGCTGAAGTTAAATGCCTCCTAAGTCGCATCGAAGGTCGCCATGAAATCAACTTATCGTCTTCTCAAGACACTGTTCGTGGCAGCGTGCCTGGTGCTGTCCGGTGTGACAACGGCGATGGCCAAAGAAGCCTTGCCCATGGCCCAAGATCCAGTGCTTGAAAAACGCTTGATTCTGATCTCCGAAGAGTTGCGCTGCCTGGTTTGCCAGAACGAATCGCTGGCCTCTTCACGCGCAGAGTTGGCCAACGATTTACGCGAAGAAGTGCGCAAACTCATTGCACAAAACCAAAGTGATCAGCAGATCAAAGACTATTTAGTCACTCGCTATGGCGACTTCGTTTTGTACCGTCCGCAAGTCAAACCTCTGACCTGGGTGCTGTGGTTCGGCCCTTTTTTACTGTTAGTGGTCGCTGTTTGGGGCATGTTTTCTTACGTGCGGCAACGTCAGTCTGCCCAAACGACAGTTGCGGTGTTGAGTGACGCAGACAGACGCAAGGCCCAGGCTATTTTGAACTCAGGAGACGCTCCATGATGAGCACCATGCTCTTTATGCTGCTTGCATTGGCGATGTGTCTTTGCATTGCGGCTGTATTCATTTGGTTCCTGATTCGTCAGCGGCCGGTGCGCACTTCTGCAAGCCAGGCCAAGCTCAATGCCAGCGTCTATCGCGCGCAAATCTCGGATCTCGACTTTGAGCATCAAAGCGGTCATATCAGTGCGCAAGAGTGGCAACAAACACGTGATGAGCTGAGCCAACGATTGCTGGAAGACACATCGGTTGGTGACGACCCTGGAGCCCGAAAAGAAAAGCCCGCGCTGTGGACTGCGCTTTTGATCGGATTGACCTTGCCCGTGGCCTCTTTGAGTATGTATCTTTGGGTGGGCGAGCCACAGGCGCTTCAAGCCATGGCGACTGAGCAGCCTGAAAAAGCAATGCAGGCGGAGTTGTCCGGCATGGCGCAGACTTTGGCTAAAAAACTGGAAGCCAACCCGGATAACCAAGAGGGTTGGGTGATGCTGGGACGCAGTTATCGCACCCTAGAAAAATACGACAACGCCGTGAGTGCTTACGACCGCGCCTTGAAGCTGTCTCCTGACGATGGTGTGAAGCTCGAGCGTGCAGAAGTGCTTGCGTTGAAGGCGCAGGGCAACTTTGACGGCGAGCCCTGGAATGTGATTCGCGAAATTTTAAAAAAAGATCCGCAACAAAAAGGTGCTTTGTTGCTGGCCGGCAGTGCCTCCTATGCGCATGACAAATACGCCGATGCGCTGCGTTACTGGCAGCAAGCGCGCAAGCTGCTTGCTGCAGACCACCCTGATGTACCCAGCCTGGAAGGCGCTATCGCCACCGCTCAAAACAAACTTGGTTTGCCTGTGACGCCCCCAACAAGCTTGCCTCAAGCGCCTGCTGCAGCTTCTGGTGCCGGCGCCACTGCCTCAGTTTCTTCAGGCGCGCAGGCCGGTTTGAATATCACGGGGCGTATCAGTCTTGCTGCGGCCTTGAAAGACAAGGCCAGCCCGACGGACATGGTCTATGTGTACGCCAGCCCTGCCAACGGCGATCGGATGCCCTTGGCGATATTCAAAAGCACGGCGGCCAAGCTTCCTTTGAACTTCACCTTGGACGACAGTACCGCCATGCTGCCTGAGCGCAAACTCTCCGGTGCTGGCGAGGTCATCCTCAAAGCGCGTATTTCTAAATCGGGCAACGCCATTCCCCAGTCGGGTGACTTGACCGGCACTTTGGGCCCGGTCAAAGTCGGCGCTAAGGGTTTGATATTGGAAATCAAAGAGCAAATTCCTTGACGCTGGTTCAACTACGCCGTTCAAGTTGACTGCGCTCGGACATCGTCTTTGGGCACTCTATGCCGGGCTCTGTAGCCTTGAATTGGGCTACAATGTGAGGCTTAGCGGCTGTAGCTCAGTTGGATAGAGTACTTGGCTACGAACCAAGGGGTCGTGGGTTCAATTCCTGCCAGCCGCACCAGACGGATGCCCTGGAACAGCAATGTTCCAGGGCTTTTTCGTTTGTGTCCCACCCCGCCCGGGGTGGTCACTGTGCTGGCGAGTAGACTTGCCCTGGTTCAATGCTTTTTAGAATATTTGTCAGACTTTGCTATGAGCCAAGCCAAACTCCCAGCGACAGAACCGGATGAAGACTCGCCCTCTTTGCCGCCGATTCCTGCGGGCGCGCGCAACTACATCACGCCGGCCGGTTATGCCAGGCTCAAAGCGGAGCTGTTCGAGCTCATCGACACTGAAAGGCCTAAGGTGGTGGACATTGTTCACTGGGCTGCCAGCAATGGCGATCGATCTGAAAACGGCGACTACATCTATGGCAAAAAGCGCTTGCGTGAAATTGACAGGCGCATCCGTTTTTTAACCCAGCGTCTGGAACTGGCTGAAATTACCGACCCGTCTATTCACCACGGGCGAGACCAGGTATTTTTTGGCGCCACAGTGGTGTATCTGGTTGACGGACAAACCGAGCGCTGCGTCACCATCATGGGCATTGACGAGGCCGACAGCGCTGCCGGCGAAATCAGCTGGGTGTCACCCGCCGCCCGAACCCTGCTCAAGGCCCGTGTGGGTGATGAACTCAGCCTGGTCACACCGCAGGGTGTGCAGCTGCTCGAGGTCATGCAGGTGTGTTATCCGGCGCCGCCGGACTGAATGCCGGGTTTGACCCTTTGCACGCGCAACACGGAAGGTGTGCGCTTGACCCCGCGGATGATGGCTGCCAGATGAACACGGTCACGCACCGACACCCCAAAGCGTAACTCGGCCGCGTCTTGTGTGGACTCCTGGGCCATGTCAACCTGGGTAATGTCGGCCTCGGCGGCAGCCATGGCGGCGGCTACTCGCGCCAACACCCCTTTGACATTGACGACGGTCACCAGCAAGCCTGTTTCAAAAGACCGGCTGGGCTCGTCCGACCAGTCGACAGCGATAAAGCGTTCGCTGTCCCGGTGTACCAAGCGCTTGGCCATGGCACAGTCGTCGGTGTGTACGACCAGTCCCTCACCCCGCCCCAGGTAGCCCACGATGCTGTCGCCCGGGATCGGTTTGCAGCATTTGGCAAACTGTACTGATGCCCCTTCGCTGCCATCGATCAGCAGCGAGCCTTGAGACACGGATTCATGCTCAGTAAAACGTGCTCGGCTAATAAGCAGTGCGTCAGGACGATGACCTGTTTCTACCAGCAGTTTGACGATACGCTTGGCCACAATGCTGGCAATGCGCTTGCCTAGACCTATGTCTGTCAACAAGTCGGCGCGCGAGCGGTTGCCGCTGAATCGCAGGATTTTTTCCCAAACGTGACGGCTGATTTCGTCGTCTGTCGGCAGCTTGTCTATGCCTTCGGCGCACAGCGCTTGTGTCAGCATTTTTTCGCCGAGGTCCTGCGACTCGCTCAGCGCCATGGTTTTGAGGTGATGCCGGATTTTGGAGCGCGCCCGGCCGGTACGCACAAAGGCAAGCCAGGCCGGATTGGGGTTGGGCACCGTGCCGGTGATCACTTCGATCACGTCGCCATTGTGTAGCTCAGAGCGCAAGGGCACTTGCTCACCATTGATCTTGGCCGCTACCGCCCGGTCGCCGATGTCACTGTGAATCGCGTAGGCAAAGTCGACGATGGTCGCGCCGCGTGGCATCGCCATGATCTTGCTTTTGGGCGTGAAGACATACACGGCATCGGGAAACAAGTCGATCTTGACATGGTCCCAGAACTCCGCTGCATCACGGGTTTCCTGTTGTATGTCCAGCAGCGATTGCAGCCACTGCGTGCCCAGGCGTTGAGAGGCATCACTTTCCGGGTCCACAGCCTTGTACAGCCAATGTGCAGCCACACCGGACTCTGCCACCACATGCATGGCATCGGTGCGCATTTGAAACTCGATGTTGGTGCCAAAGGGGCCGATCAGTGTGGTGTGCAGCGACTGGTAGCCGTTGATTTTCGGGATGGCAATGTAGTCCTTGAAGCGGCCGGGCATGGGTTTGTAGAGCTGATGCAACACGCCCATGGCTGTGTAGCACGCGGTCAGCCCGCCCACGATGATGCGAAAGCCATAAATATCGGTCACCTGAGCAAAGGACAAATGCTTGTCGTCCATCTTGCGGTAGATCGAATAAAGCGTTTTTTCGCGGCCGTGGATGCGCACAGGAATATGGGCCGACTCAAAAGCCTCTTCGAGCTCACCTTGTACGCGCTTGATGACGTCACGGCGTCGACCTCGGGCGCGCGTCAGTGCTTTGGCCAAAGCGGCATAGCGCCAAGGGTGAAGATGTTGAAATGCCAGGTCCTGAAGTTCCCGGTAGGTGGTGTTTAAACCGAGTCGGTGGGCGATGGGGACGTAGATGTCTAGGGTTTCGCTGGCAATGCGGGCCCACTTGTCGCGCGGCACATCGCTCAAGGTGCGCATGTTGTGGGTTCGATCTGCAAGCTTGACCAGAATGACGCGCACGTCGCGCGCCATGGCCAGCAGCATTTTGCGGAAAGACTCAGCCTGGTTTTCTTCGCGGGTGTTGAATTCGAGTTTTTCGAGCTTGGTCAGGCCGTCCACCAGCTCGGCCACGGGTGCGCCAAAACGCTCGATCAGCTCGGGCTTGGTCACGCCGCAGTCTTCTATGGCGTCATGCAGCAGCGCCGCCATCAGGGCCTGGGCATCGAGCTTCCATTCTGCGCACTGTTGCGCGACAGCAATCGGGTGGGTGATGTAAGGCTCGCCACTGTTGCGCAACTGGCCCAGATGCGCTTCATCGGCATAGCGGTAGGCGCTGCGCACGTTGTCCACGTCGGCAGCACTCATGTAATCGAGTTTGTCTGTGAGCGCGGCAAAACTGGCCGCAGCTGCATTGACAGCAGCCGGCGTCGGTTTGGCCAGTAGGGGAGAAAGCAGGGCGCCCATACCTCAAATGTAGCGCGAGCGCGCCCGGCCTGGCTTGGCGCGGGTTGTTTGGCGTTGCCGCCAA
>CANIDW010000006.1 GCA_947466165.1 Comamonadaceae bacterium
GGTGGTCACGGTGCCCAATGTGCTGGTGGTTGGTGCCAATGTTCCAGCCAATACAGTGAAGGAACTCGTGGCCCTGATGAAGGCAAAACCGGAAGACTTCAAGTACGCATCATCTGGTATTGGCAGCACGCAACACATAGCTGGAGAGGGGTTTGATATCGCCGCCGGCGTTAAAAGTGTCCACATACCGTACAAAGGCAGTGCGCAAGCGCATCTGGACATCATTGCTGGCAATGTGCAAATCATGTTTGACACCACCTCTTCCGCAATGGGCCAAATCAAGGCAGGTAAATTCAAAGCCCTGGCAGTTACCACCCCCCAAAGAAGCGTTGAATTACCCAATGTACCAACCTTGACCGAAGCCGGCATCAGCGGCTCTGACATGAGCACCTGGTACGGTGTCTTTGTAACGACAGGCACGCCGCCTGAGGTGGTCGCCCGGCTTCAATCAGAGCTTGCTCGCATCATCAAGCTGCCCGATGTGCAGGCAAAACTCAAGGGCTTGGGTGGTGAGCCGGGTAATCTGAGCGTTGAACAATTCAGCCAACTCAACCGGCAGGAGTTTGAGCGCTTTGGCAGATTGATCAAGCAAGCTAACATCAAAATGCAGTAACAACCTGCTGGCCTGTCACCAGCCAGGCCAAGCATCTAAATGCCTTCGTGTCGGGTGACTCGGACATCAACGAGGACATTCATCGTTGCCGGAACAAGGAACTCCCGCGAGGACTCGCACTCACAATTTACGCATAGCCATGGTGACTTGCTGTTGCAGGAATGGCAAGTCTCTTTCAATTGTTTTCCAGACCACCGCTACATCAACCTTGTAGTACCCATGCGCCAAAAGATTACGCATATCGTACGCAAATGCCAGTGGCAAATCGGGATGAGCCGCTACAAATTCCGGTGCTACGCGTTCAACGTTTTTACTAGCCTCTCCAATGATCTCAAAGTTGCGAATCACAGCATCTTGAATCATTCGATTTTTTAGAAACGTAACCTCATCAAGGTCTTCGCAGTAGTTTTGAATTTGCGAAATGGCTTCAAGGATATGTCCGAGATAGTCACCTAAACGCAATGGATCACGGCTCATATAGGTTGAGCTTGGGCAATGACAGCTTGTCGAAAATTGTCTGGTAATGCGCCAGGGGTAAGCACATCTACGGGCACACCCAGTAAGTTACGGAGCTTGTAACGGATGGCGCCCAAGTCAAAAAGCGTAGTCTCGGAAGTGGTGTCAACAAGAATATCTAAATCGCTTAGATCCGTATCCAAGCCCTGCGCGACAGATCCAAACACACGAGCATTCACAGCCCTGTGCGCCAGGACGATTTCGCGAATTTCAATGCGATGGGTGGCGAGAGCCAGGGAGGGTTTCATTTTGTGATTTAGCTTTAGTTTCTCTAATTTTATGCTCAGCTGCAGGGATTGCCAACCACAAGATCACAGCACCATCAGTTTTCACACCAGTGTTGTGGGGAAAAGGGCTGTCCGGTTAGTGACGGAGCCATACACAATGGCCTGAAAACAGAAAAAGCTTTGTTCATCGAACTTACCGTGTATCGAACTTTTTGACACCGATGATCGGCTTCCAGTGATGGCAGCGCCAGGGCACAGATGATCGTCAGATCGCAATTCGGTTCAGGACCTCTAGCTTTTGCTCCAGCGTATAGCCCACCGTACCGTAGTTATTGAACTCTGATCCACCACTGTAATGACCAGTGATGCTCTCTGCTAAACGCGTGGGGATATCGTTACAGGCCTTCATCCTGTCAATGAGCGCATGACGAAACATGTGACTTCTGAAGTCAAGATCGGACAAGTACTTGTTCATGATGGCCGAGCAACTGTTGCTGCCATGGTAGTGCGCGTACCTAGGCACAAGCCACTGACTTCCTTCAAGCTTGGCCATCTCTACAAGCCTCTTGGCTGCGAAAAGCGATACGCCTACCAATGGCACGGCTCGAATACTGCTCTTGTTTTTTCGATTGGACAGCTCGTTTTTGCGTATCCAAATATGCGGTATCGGATGATCAAATACGCAATCTTGAACACGGGCATACACAGGCTCTGAAAGCCGCAAGCCGGTATTCAACTGAATCAACCCAATGAACTTGTAGGGCTTGAATCGTGTCATTAACCTTTGTTTGACTTCCAGCAGCAGATCATGGGTGATGACGCGCATAGGCCTACGATCATCTTCGCCAGAAATTTTTAAGGCACGGAACGGACTGAGCCTGTCAATGTCCAAGTACCTGAATGCCAGATTGAGCATGGCATTCAAAATGGCCGCTTGCTTTCGAACTGTCACGGGCTTTAAACCCAAACTTAGCAAGTGGTCACGGAAGATACAGGCGTGTGCATGACGTAAGTCACACAGGCACAAATCACCAAATAAAGATGAGAATCGCCTAAAAACATGCAGAACATCGCCCCGAAATTTCCGTCCATCTCCAGCATTGCTTTCGTGAAGATATATGGCCATTGCATCAGACAGCTTGGGCTCCTGGTAAAGATCCTTTCGATTGAAGTAGTTACCAATCAACTCAGCAACAAAAGCCTCATCAAATTCAACACCCTTTACACGAACTAACCGCCGTAAGACTGGATTTGGAATTGCTTTAACAATTTCAAATTCGCTGTCACTCATGGCTTGAAAAGTTCAATTTGCACAGCAACAAATTTACTTTCAGAAGCTGAAATGGGCAACCGAATTCAGCTGAATTTTTGTCTTAAAAAAAGAAGCGCGCAATGCACTTCAATATCGCGCATGAGCCCGCACCAACCATTTGCGCTATGCCTGTCGTGACAGCGATTACGGTTCAAAAAAGCACTGTGTTTCCCGCCTAAAAACCGCTCTTTTGACCCGTTAGCGCACTTTTTGTCTGGCTCATGGTCTTGAATGGCTGCTGGGCACGTGAGTGAAACACAAGCTCGTCCTTGTCTCTTTCGTCATAGCCATTGGTCATGGCGGCCGTGGGGGTGGGCAGCTTTTGGGAGGAGGTTGGTGGTTCGGGGTAGATTCTTTGTTGCGGGGAGGCCTTGGTGATCTCCTTTCGCAGCTGCTGGGCCAACTGTTGCTGCTGCTGGGCTTGCTGCTTTGCAGTCTGGGTTGGTGTCAGCTGCTTGGGCTTTGGAATGGCTACAGGCTTAGGGACAGGCTTGAGTGCTGGGGCCATCGGCGCACGCCTAGGCTTGGCTGCCTTGGGTTTTGCTTTGACAGCAGATTTACGCGGCGCTTTTGGCACGGCTTTGGCAGCTCGATTACCAGGTCGAGCCGCCCTACCCTGCGCCGTTATTGGTTGCGGTAGCGGCGCATTGGTCCGGCTGGGAACTGGCTCCTCAAAGGCTGCCCACATCTTGTCGGATATCAGCTTCCACAGTGCCAGCTGATCCGCTGGGTTGGCAATTTCCTTAAATCTCATATTTGGTCTCCTTTTCTTACATTTATTTATCCGTTTACTTAAATCCGAGGGTGAAACTTTTCAGCGCTATCAATGCAAAGCTCTAAAGCAACTGGGACCGGATCAACTGCGTGCCTCACGACAAGCCAGCCAAAAGAAAGCCGACGATGAGGTCGGCCTTCTCAAGATCAATGCGATTAATTCGCTTTGGCCGGCAACTTGATAGTTGATCGTTTAGTTGGGGCAGCCTCCTTGTCAAATCCAGCTTTGACCAGTCCGCTCACAGCTTCGATTCGCGCATCAAGCTCGCCCGCATCTACAGCCGTTCGTAAAACTTCAAGTGTGGTGATAACGCCTGCGATGTTGTCAGTCTCGATGGCGTTTTTGCCATCCACAACTTCTAGTGTGCGAGCACCATAGCGAACAGTGATGCACATCTTGCCGTTATCGCTAGGCCACCACCAAGGCTTCAAGCGCTTGGGGATTTCAACTTTTCGCGTCTCCCCTGTGGCCTCATCTTTGACCGTGCGAATCTTCACGGGCACAAACTCAGCACCAGACTGCACGGCCTTGGCCATTTGTATCTGCTCATGAAGTTTGTTGCTGAGCTTTAGACGGCGAGCATGCTTGGGGCTGTTGCCCTGTTGAGGCTTGCTGGCCACGAATTTCAATGCACTTAAACCTGACATTTGCTACTCCTTGTGTGTTGCGGGAATAGCTAATTTATTGTCAGACCATGGCTCTGGGCAACCGAAATGATTGGAAACCCGACAGTTTGGAAGGACTCAGAAGGCAATAGGGCTTGAAGATCAATCAGGCTTTGAGCCTGAGTAGTACGCTACAGCCCGTGCTTGCTCAAGCGCCATTCGATCCTTGTGCTCTTGCTCTTCCCGCTGCGCGTTTAAAGATCGTGGCGTGTAGCGCTCGATCTGCTTGGGCGTGAGGTGCCAGTAGGGGTTGCCTGTGTGCTCGCGCATTTGCCACTCGACTTCACTTTTGAAATCTGCGCCCAAGCGACGCTTGAAGAAAATGGCATCGTGCACATTGGCAATGGGCACATGCCCCTTGGCCATTGCAGCTTGGCGAGCAATGTCCATGACCTCGGTTTCGCCATGCTGATAAAGGTAAGCCAGCACCTTGGCTTTGCTGGGCCTGCCGCTGTCGGTTTGCAGGTATCGCTCGCGCAGCAGATCAGGACGAAACTTCTTGAACAAATCGTAAAGGTAGTCGTCCAGTGCATTTTGCTCTTTGATGAACAGCTTGACCGTGTCGTCGGCAAGGAATCTGGCTCTGTCTTCTGCATTTTGCAAAATCTCTACCAGCGCTGGGTTGGTCCAATTGCCAGAAGCGTCCAACCACCCTTTGGCTGTTTGGCGTGCACCAAAGCTGATGGCAGTGAAAGCACGTTTTAGCAGCTTGGGGCTTAGCTCTTTGGGTACTGGGCTGCTTTCTGGAAAGACGAAATAGCGCACTGTGGCCATGAAGTCCGCTTTGTCTTCCAAGTACAAGAGCGTAGCGGGAAATGATTTCTTCAAATCTTGATCCAGTCCACTGGCTGCCAAGTAGCCACGGGCATAGCCCATCTTCCAAGCCACAACGCTGCTGCGAATGTCGTACTCCCAGCAGTTGCCCAGCATTGCCCGGCGCAGCTCCTTGTTGACGTTTTGAACGCTGACTCCCTCGTAATAGGTACGGCCAAACGGACTGAGCTTTTTGCGCTGAAGGTAGTAGCCCTTGGTCACAGCGGCTATGCCAAGAATTGTCAATGCTTGGCGTAGAGCCAAATCTTTCTTGGACCCCCTGATCAACTTTGATTCCGTTTCCAGCCAATAAACGTAGGCTTTGACAGACGCTGCATCAACTGGCACCCAGTCGAAAAGCAGCTTTAGCTTGTCCTCGCGCCATTCCAGTTCGTACTCTGGATAAAGGTGATCGAAAAGTGCAATGTTGCTGACATCGTCTCCGCTCAAGTACGCATCTATCTCTTCATCCGTCGTGGCAGCAGACAAAGATGCCGCAGGAACCTGCAAGTTGTTTTGTACCGTGACCAGCGCGGTGAGCTTGACCTGGGAGTTCTGGCCAGAGAACTTGGTGCCCTTGACCACCGTCTGAACGATGTCCCAGTCATTGTCCGTGAGCCACTTGTGCACGCGGATCTTTTTGGGTCCGATCTGCCCGCCTTTGTTGGCCAGTTGGTCTAGTGAAATTGCGTAGAGTCCCAGTTTGCGCTGCTCGGGTGTTTGCCCGCGCTGTAGAGCATCAAACAGCATGGATTCCACAACGCCAATGTATTTAGTCAGTGCGCGCTTGGCTGCTGCTGCAGGCGTGGGAAAAGCTTTCTTTAAGGCTGCTTCTACCGACTCATGGACTGTGAGCTTGATCACTGGATACACGTTCCTTGCAAATGAAATCTAGGATTGCCAGTGTATTTAGCACCTTTTTACAGATTTCACGACCACAAAAAAAGTCACAGACATATAGTAATTTATAAGCCTGATTTGTTGAAATTTATTGGATAAGTGGCGTCGTGGATTGGCATTGCCAGCACATGCCGAAGGCATGCAACTTCTCGCTCAGGAGGACTTGAAAAAACCACTTTTTTTGAGCTTGATATCTGCATCGCAGGAAATAATATCTTGCACAGACAGAAGTCCAAATGCTGGCCATTAGGGCCAATAGCCTGGCTGCTAGCGGGTTACTCATGAATTCAGGATTTGGATATTCGTGATCCAACAAGCTCATTTTTTGGATTGCGCCTCTTCATTGCGTTCAATAATCTGTTCAAAGTGGTGTGTTCTTAATTCGAATACACTGCAATTGCTTGTCGGGGCGCCAAAGACGTAAGTCGAGGCTGAGACCACTCACGTGGAACCCGCTGAACCTGATCGGGGTCATTCCCGCGGAGGGAACAACGCACTTTGGCACCGGTCCATGCACGGCTTCAACAGCCCATGCTCTCTCCGGCAGCCCAGGCAGGCTCCACCTTTAACCGGAGACCGCCTTGACCAAACCATCCTCTACTGTAAACGCCTCAGAACTGACCAGCCGTATTATCCGCACGCCTTTCCCCGGATCGTCGCGAATTTACCTGGAAGGTTCGCGCCCTGACATCCGTGTACCTTTTCGCGAAGTTACCCTCACCGACACGCTAGTCCAAAACGGCACCGACCAGCCGCGACACGAAACCAACCCGCCCATTCGCCTTTATGACCCGTCAGGTGTTTACACCGACCCGTCCCAAAGCATTGACATTACGCGCGGACTCGAAGGATTGCGTGCCGACTGGATTGCCGAGCGATACGATACCGAGGCTCTGAGCGGCATTAGCAGTGCCTACGGTCAGAAACGCCTGCACGACCCACTGCTGCAGTCCCTGCGCATGGCGCGGGCGCCGGTGCCACGCCGTGCGATAACAGGTGCCAACGTCTCGCAAATGCACTATGCGCGTAAGGGCATCATCACACCCGAGATGGAATACATTGCCATCCGCGAAAACCTGGTGCGCGCACAACTGAAAGAACGATTGGCAACCGAACGGTTACCTAAGCCCGGCCAGTCATTTGGTGCGCTGATGTCCCAGCAGGTGACGCCGGAATTTGTGCGTGACGAGGTGGCACGGGGCCGTGCCGTCATCCCCTGCAACATCAACCACCCTGAGAGCGAGCCGATGATCATAGGCCGCAACTTCCTGGTCAAGGTCAACGCCAACATCGGCAACTCCGCCGTCACCTCCAGCATCGTGGAAGAGGTGGACAAGCTAGTCTGGTCCATCCGCTGGGGCGCCGACACAGTGATGGACCTGTCCACCGGCGACAACATCCACGAAACTCGCGAATGGATTCTGCGAAATTCTCCAGTGCCAATCGGAACGGTGCCGATTTACCAAGCTCTGGAAAAGGTAAATGGCAAAGCCGAAGACCTGACCTGGGAATTATTCCGCGACACCCTGATCGAGCAGGGCGTGGACTACTTCACCATCCACGCTGGTGTACGCCTGGCCTATGTGCCGCTGACGGCGAATCGCCTGACCGGCATCGTTTCGCGCGGCGGCTCCATCATGGCCAAGTGGTGCCTGTCGCACCACCGCGAGAGCTTTCTGTATGAGCACTTTGAAGACATCTGCGAGATCATGAAAAGCTACGACATCTGCTTCTCGCTAGGTGACGGTCTGCGCCCGGGCTCGATTGCCGACGCCAATGACGAGGCTCAGTTTGCCGAACTGCACACCCTGGGTGAACTCACACAGATCGCCTGGAAGCATGATGTGCAGGTGATGATCGAGGGCCCGGGCCATGTGCCGCTACAAATGGTCAAAGAAAATGTGGACAAGCAACTCGAGGCCTGCTTCGAGGCGCCTTTCTACACTCTGGGCCCGTTGATCACCGACATCTCTCCTGGCTACGACCATATTTCATCCGCCATGGGTGCGGCCAATATCGGCTGGTACGGCACGGCCATGCTGTGTTACGTCACGCCCAAGGAGCACCTGGGCCTGCCCAACCGAGACGACGTCAAGCAGGGTCTGATTGCCTACAAGATTGCGGCCCATGCCGCCGACCTAGCCAAGGGCTTTCCGGGGGCGCAGATGTGGGACAACGCCATATCGAAGGCACGCTTTGAATTTCGCTGGGAAGACCAGTTCCGCCTGGCCATAGACCCGGATACGGCGATGGCTTACCACGACGAAACGCTGCCCAAGGAAAACGCCAAGCTGGCGCACTTCTGCTCGATGTGCGGCCCCAAGTTTTGCTCTATGAAAATCTCGCAGGAAGTGCGCGAGTTTGCGCGTCTGCATCCGGAAACCAGCACGCTGCAGCCGACTGCTGGCGTGATCCCCATCCAGCAAATCAGCAGCGGCCTGGAAGAAAAAGCTAAGGAGTTCCGCAAAGCGGGTAGCGAGATTTACTCCTGAAGAGCTCAAATGCGAAGTTTGCACGTAGCGAATGCCAGAGTCGATCTGGTCTGTCGCTTGCTGCGTGCGTCTATCGCTGACATGCAGTAATTTATGAGCCTGATTCGTTGAAATTTATTGGATAAGTGGGATCTTGGAGTGGCATTGCCAACACATGCCGAAGGCATGGCAACTTCTTACCCAGGAAGATCTTCGGGTTCGAGTAAATGGAAAAACCCTTGTTTTGGGGGGATAAGTACTTGATGCATACCTGCCAAGCATCTGTTCGGGCACAAGTCAAAGGCCGTAACCAAGTGATCAAGACCGAAGTTCGGACCATGAACGCGCAGGACGCGCGTTGGTTGCTATGGGCTGAGTAAGGATTTCATAGCATTCTGGCTGGCCATAGCCAGATCAATACTCACTGGGCAGCATGATCACCCAGTGCTCACCGTCCCAACAGGCATACAAAGATATGGCCTGCATTGGGAAGTCGGTGTACGGGATCTCTTGGCGAGCGTGCTCACTGCCACTGCCATCTTCGTAGATCATCGTTGCCCTGTTGCCGTCGACGGTCATGCGTACTTGCACAAACCAGTCCTCTGTGCCAATCTCGCTGAGGTGACTGGCAATCGCATCCATCATCCAAAAACACTGGCACTCTTCTGCCAAGTACTTGGTGCCATCAGTCAGCAAGTGCCTGCGGCTGATGCGGTGGTACTTCTCAGTGCCAGTGAAGTGGCTCAGTTGCGCGGGGTCGAATTTTTTCATCGCTGCGTCCTTCTTTGATTGAATGACTACAGTTTTGTTTCAGACACGAAAATGGACAACCGGCATTTGGTAACCCGATATCTTGGCGGGGTACCGAGTAAAAATCACCATGGTGATTTGCCAAGTACTCCACCTAAATTTTTCGAAGCCCAATTTTTTAGCCCTGCAGGACTCATTCGGGCTGCAGATCAAGATCACGCTGCTTATTCAAATTTCACCGGCACAGAGCAAAAATTGACGCGCTACAACGCCCTATAGCGCACCGTTTGCGTCGCTCGAATACTCGGGTTGCTGAAAGCCCTGATTAGCGCTTGTAGGGCTGATTTGAAGCGGGCACTTGCTGGGCACTCAATGAGTGCGAACGCACGGCGGAAATCTATGAAAACCCAACTTTTCCATGATTTCACCGCCTAAGCTTTGAAATCATTGAAGAAAAAAACCGTCAAAAAGTTATCCACAGCCAGTTCAATTCGCCCTGCTCTAGCTCGGTAACCCGCCACTTTGGCGGGACTCAGGTTGCTCTGATAAATATGTGAAAACACAATGCAATTAACGCAAACACATGATTTAGGAGAACTTGAATGGCACAAGCAAAAACACTGACAAAAGAAGAGATGACGCGTGTACTGGACTACATCAACACACGCCGCTTCGCGCCGCGCAACAGAGCAATGATGTTGCTCACACACCTAGCTGGTTTAAGAATTGGCGAAGTCGCTTGCCTGCGTTGGAGCGATGTGATGAACTTAGACGGAACTGTGAAAGATGAGATTCGCTTGCTACCCGATATGACTAAGGGCAGACACGCTCGCACAGTTTTCGTCAACATCCGGCTGCGCGAGGAATTGCAGGCCTACGCAGCTCAAGCAAAATGCGCGGACCGTAGCTACCCATTCTTTGCAAGCCAAAAAAGCGTCCGAGCTGGATTCGGCGCAAACAGCTTGGCACAAACGTTCGCCCTGCTCTACGCGGGCGCTGGACTTGAAGGCGCCAGCAGTCACAGCGGTCGTAGGACGTTCTTAACAAACTTAGCCAACAAAGGCACTGCCATACACATTCTGAAAACGCTGGCTGGCCACCGCAGCATCAGCACCACCGCTTCTTATCTGTACAGCAGCCCGAGCCAGTTGAAAGCTGCAGTGGAGCTTGTCTAAGACGCTATGAAATGTGTCTATGGGTTTGGGGAAATACCAAGCCTCAAAAAATTCTCAAACACCAGAAGCCTCCATGAGCCGCCAAGCTACCCCACGAAATCGGAGGGCAATACGACATATAACAGGAGCCTACATCTGTTATTTGAACGTCACGCCAGCATTTGATTCAACCGATCCAACCAAACTATCAACCAAGGCGCCAGAACCTAATTGGTTAGAGGCCGACTGGCATAGATCCGCAACCAAGTTAGACAGGACTATGGGCGTACCCGCCCTCATCGCCAGTTGCGACACCAGCCTCAACTTAAACACCATGTCAGATAACAACGCATCGGAGGTACTTTGCCGATCGACCAAGAATGGCAATACATGTTCTGTCGCACTGTTGGCGCCAGAACTGCGGTTGAGTACGGTCGCCATGTCTTGAATAGACAAGCCGTTCTTGAAACCCAATGCGGCACATTCGTAGGTGATCATGCGGTTGCATGCAGCAATAGCAGATACAAGCGCATTCGCAGTATGTCCGCTGCCACTTTCGCCAAAGTAGATCAGCTTCGGACACATGGTTTCCAGAAGTGGGCGCAGCGCATCGACTGCAGCAGCTGAACCGCCACAAAAAGTCGCAGATGACTCGGGGAAAACGGAAACCTTTTCGCATTGGATTGGGGCGTCAATCAAGCTCAAGCCAAACTCTACGAGCTCAAGGGCCAGTGAGCGGGTCTGATCCGGGTCTACTGTTGTTTGATCTATCACAAAACGAGCGCGAACGGGACCCGGTACGAGGAGCCCGCATCGCTTTAGATAGTCCTTGATTCCAATCGCTGAATACTCTGCAAAAACAATTACATCGCACTCGGAAACGGCCGGATTTTCAGTACCGGCATGGGGGAAAATTTTCACCTCAAACTGATCGATAACCCGTTTGATGAGAATTTCGGTCAAGGCCCCCTGGCCAACAAATCCAATGATCATGAGACTTCCTTGTCCTTGGGCGCATCTTTGGATGCAACAAAACTTGTTCCAGCCATACGCTCAACCAAACCAATAATTTCCTCGAGTTGCGACTGGGGACCCAAGGTATTTAACCCGATCTGCAATAAGCCACGGCCAACACCTGCGATTGGCATGGGAACGCCCTTTACAGTGCCCAGCATGATGGCTTGGTTCATATCTTTTACTTGAAGAGCCAGGTGGAACTTCGTCGACTGACGTCCGGCGGCGATATTGGGCAGCATGCCCTGAGATGTGTAGGTTCTGCCTGCCGTATGGTTGAGAGCCTCCGTCAAAGACTCCAGAGACAAGCCTAACTTGCGCCCCAATGCGACAGTTTCCAGCGTTGCCAGACGGCAGCCTACGTTCATCAAATTGTTCACCGACTTCATGGTCTGCCCGTTGCCCACGCGCGCGCCGCAATAAAACACATTAGGGCTGATGTCACGCAGCAAGGCCTCTACTTTTTTGAAGACCTCCGAGGGGCCGGATGCGATGATGGCGATCGTACCTGCGCTCGCTGTAGTGATAGCGCCAGAAACTGGCGCATCCAGCATAGATACGCCTATCTTTAAAAGCTGTTGCGCGAATTCGTATGTTTCACCGGGTACGCCACTGGTCTGGTCAATCACCACAGCGCCGGCTGACAAGCCTTGAGCTAAGCCCTCAGGTCCGAAGAGGACCTGCTTTACATCTGAACTTCGGGGCAAGCATAAAATTACAACATCGCAATCACTTGCCAATTCGGCACATGTGCTTGCGCTCTTTGCGCCTTGGGCACAAAAGTCATTGACGATTGACTTGTTCAAGTCAAACACAGTCAGACTGTGCTTGCCCACAAGATGCCGCGCTAACGCCCCACCCATCGCGCCCAACCCAATATATCCAACACGCATTGCAGTTCTCCCGATACCCTATTTTGTATTTGGATTAATAGTAAGTCGAGTCGCAATTTCTGCTTGGACGGTAAGGAAGTCTGACCTACGGTTGGTTAGCTCAAATTACTAAAGTACCAAGAAAATGCGTCTGGACACTACCGGCAAAGCACGATTACATTGACCATGAGCAAAGGCAACAACTTTAAGCCAACTTTTAATCACTCATCCCAAATCAGTTTCATGCCAATCAACGACTCTTTTTCTTACCAACACGTTTCCGCCGAACTGAGAGTCTTTCATGGAAGCGACAGTCTGGCATCTCTGAAACGTGAGCTTGATCGCGCCGGATTCCAACGCGCAGTAGTAGTTTGCGGCAACACTATCAGCCAAGGTAGCGTACTGGATACTCTGCGAAATCAGATGGGTACCTCTTTAGCTGCTGTTGCAGCGACTGCCAAGGAGCACAGCCCAGCTTCAAGGGTAGAGGAGACAGTACGCATCTTCGAAGAGGTGAATGCCGATGCGATCATTGCAGTAGGCGGTGGATCAGCTGCGGTAACTGCCAGGGCAGCTTCCATTCTGGCTGGAGAAAAGAAACCACTTGCTGAGCTTTGCACGCGTCGCTTGCCAGACGGGAAATTCGAGAGCCCACGTCTTAACGCCCCGAAGTTACCTATTTTTGTAGTGCCAACCACGCCAAGTACGGCCTTCGTCAAGGCTGGAAGTGCAGTACACGATGAAGCAGGCCAGCGGCTTGCACTTTTTGACCCAAAGACGCGTGCGCGCGGCATATTTGTGCATCCGGAATTTGTAGCAACTGCACCTGTTGAACTGGTGCGAAATGCCGCACTCAATGCCTTTGCAAATGCTGTCGAAGCGCTCGAGTCGCCAAGATGCGATCCGATATCTGAAGCTTTTTTAATGCAATCCTTACGGATTTTGAGTAGAAAATTACCTTTGCTAGAGGGTGGTACGGGCACAGAGATACGTGAAAATTTAGTCATCGCAGCCCTACTTTGCGGCCGCGGAACAGAACAAGGGGGTGCAGGGCTTGCTTCTGTGCTGGCACATGCAATTGGTCGACGGAATCATGTGGCCAACGGCATCGTGAATGCCATCGTATTGCCGCACACGATGCACTACAACATGCCAGCAACCCAGGACAGACAAGCAGCGATCTTAGAGGGGCTTGGTATTACAGCTGGTACAGAAGCTGGTAAAGCTGTATCGTCGTTTTTGGCAAAGCTAGATGCCCCAACCACTTTGCGGGCTATTGCTGTACCTGAGAATGAATTATTGGAAATTGCAGAAGCAGCCATGCTCGACTGGTTCATCAGTCGGGCACCCAGGTACGTACCGAACGCTGAAGCGCTTAAGAAAATCCTTCAGGCCGCTTGGTAAGATCCTAGAGTAGCAACTTGATGACCTCAAGCATTCGGTCAAGCGTGGGCGGCTTCTCACCTTTGACCCATCCTAAAATAAATGTCGTTGGATATTCAACGTCAGCCAATGGAATGACCGAAAGACTTGATGGGTATGCAAAACCTTTACCAGTGACGACCAATCCGACACCCATCCCCACAGAAATCAAATTCAATTGCGTCGAAATTGTTTGGACTTCCTGAAAGACAGTGGGTTCAAATCCGGCCTTCTGACACAGCGTGTAAAGCGGTCCGAAGCCGGGGCTGGCACTTGAATTAGGAACGACTACGAAGCGCTCGCTCGCTAAATTTGTAAGCGTTACAGATTTTTTTTGTGCCAACGGATGGTCGTTTGACATTGCGACGCCCATCGTACCGGTCTGAATTTTGAACCAGTCAAGAACGGTCTCATCCTGAGCCGCAACACTGATACTTGGCTTTTTGCGCGACAAAACTCTGCTGGGACCAAAATGCATGAACCCTGCGTCAATGCGCCCATCTGCAAGTGCCCGACGTTGATCTGTCGTTGACATCTCTATCAAAGTCAGGTGTACATCGGGATATGTTTCCCTGAAAAGCTTGATTGAATCGCGAAATAGCGAATTCAGAAGCGTGAGGGAACCGTAACCGATCTTCAGTGATCCACTATTACCGTTACCGACCCGCTTGACCATCGCCAATGCCACGTCGAGGTCCTTCATCAAACCCTGGACCTTCGGCAGCAGGGCACGCCCAGCTTCAGTCAGTTTGACCCGGTGGGCTAATCGCTCAAAGAGCGGCGTGCGCAACTCATTTTCCAGATCCGCAATGATCTGAGAGACAGCTGGGCGAGTGACGTGCAAGCGATCGGAGGCGCGCCCGAAATGCTCCTCTTCGGCGGCCGCCATAAAGTAGCGTAAGTGTCTGAGTTCCATGGTCTGATAGTACCCGCAACCGTCAATTAGTTGCGGATCTGGTAGGCAGCAAATGAAATACGAAAGTACGCTTTGCGCGCAAACCCTTGCTGTGGATTCGTTTGCAGCTGTATCGAGCTGCGGGCTTTAGTGAAACGACCGGCCACCGTCAGCCGCCAATGTAGCGCCAGTCACATAAGAGGACTGAAGACTGCTGAGGAACAGGATAACGTCCGCTATTTCCTCCGGCTCCGCAAGGCGCTTCAGCGCATAGTTACCCACGTTGGCGCGAAAACCATCCGCCATAGGGGTATTGACCATACCCGGACACACAGTATTCACACGAATAAGCGGGGCCAACTCAGCAGCCAACGCGCGACCAAGGTTCACGACGGCACCTTTGGAGGCTGCATAAGCAGTGAGCCCCGGAGCATTTGGAAGCAAGCCAGCCGCAGATGCGATATTCACAATCGTGGCGCCGTCCGGCGCCTGATTTAGCCAAGGCAAGCAGTTGCGAACGGTAAGGTAAGTCCCTGTCAGGTTCACATCAAGGGTTCTGCGCCAGGAGGACACAGGGACCTCCCCAAGCGGCCCGACGATCATGATCCCAGCTGCATTGACTACGCCATCGATGCCACCCATAGCCTGCGCAGCCTTTTCAATGGCCGCAGCATTTGAATCCTCATTGGATACATCGACTTGGACTGCATAACCACCGGTTTCCTTCGCGGTCGCCTGTGCACTCTCGTAGTTCAGGTCCAGGATTGCCACCGATGCCCCCTCCCTGGCAAAAAGCATCGCTGTTGCTTTGCCAATGCCAGAGCCGGCACCGGTGACAACGACACGCCGGCCGGTGAGCCGGGCAAGACCCGTAGATGGTTCTTTCATGCCGTTCACTCCACTTTCATTTACCCAAAGTATTTGGGTTTACTCAATTTGAATTTTGTTGTCCACGATGACTTTTTTCCAGCGGGCTGCCGAGCCATCAATGAAAGACGCGAGTTCTTTGCCTGTGCGCAAATCTTCCTGGAAAGCCAGTGGCTTAAATCGTGCAGTAAATTCTGGGTCCTTCACAGCACGGGAGATTGCACCTGCAAGTTTTGCAACCACATCAGGGGGAGTTCCTGCTGGTGCGACGAAGCCGTGCCAAAGGGCAACCTCAAAATCAGGATAACCAAGCTCCTGCATAGTCGGAACATCGGGCATGTTGGATGAGCGTTGTGGCGCAGTTACTGCCAGTACCCGCAGCTTCCCATCACCACGCAAGGCTGCCACCTCGGAGACAGAGGCAAACATCATTTGTGTGAATCCGCCCATGAGAGCATTCAAACCTTCCGGATTATTTTTATAGGTCACGTGAACGCCCTGGCCTTTAACGACGTTAAGAAATCGAACACCGTTCAAGTGACCCATGCTGCCCACACCACCTGAAGCAAACGTCACGCCGTCTTTAGCTCGCGAGGCGGCAACGAGCTCATCAACCTTCGTAATTTTGGTGGGTGTAGTTCCCGAAACGGCCAAAGCCAGTGGAAATCCTCCAACGCCAGCAACCGGCACAAAGCTGCTTAGCTTGTAGGGAAGCTTGTCACGCAGTAGTGTCTGATTGATGGCTGTATTGATTAAGCAAAAAAGTGTATATCCGTCAGCGGGGGCTTGAGAAACATA
>CANIDW010000007.1 GCA_947466165.1 Comamonadaceae bacterium
AAGCTGAGCCGGCTGTTTCAGCCACGCAATCCGCTGTTTTGGATCATGCTGAGCTTGAATGCTTTGTCGATGGTCATCGGCTGGCTCTTGCATCACCGGCCCTTGAACACCTTGGGCATGTTGGTTTTGGGTGGTTTTGCCTTGAGCAACGCCATCCTGGGCACCTGGTTGGCTTGGCGCCTTGTCAAGCAGCCGCCGGACGGTAAGGCAGAGCCCTGAAAACCAGTCTAAAACCCTCGCGCCGGTGGCTTATTCGGGAATGAGACAATAGAGCATCTATGACGTCTTCATTTTCAAATCTCAATCTGGCCGAGCCGATTGCCCGCGCCGTGGCCGAAATGGGCTACGAGTCCATGACGCCCATCCAGGAACAGGCCATTCCCATTGTTTTGCAGGGCAAAGACGTGATGGGCGCAGCCCAGACGGGCACCGGCAAAACAGCCGCTTTTTCCTTGCCGCTGCTGCAGCGCATGATGGCCCACGAAAACCCATCGACCTCGCCGGCCCGCCACCCGGTGCGTGCGCTGGTGCTCTTGCCCACACGCGAGCTGGCCGATCAGGTGGCTCAGCAGGTCAAGCTGTACGCCAAGTACACCAACTTGCGCAGCGCCGTGGTGTTTGGCGGCATCGACATGAAGCCGCAAACAGCAGAGCTTAAAAAAGGCGTCGAGGTGCTGGTCGCGACGCCGGGTCGTTTGCTCGACCACATTGAGGCCAAGAACGCGGTGCTCAACCAGGTCGAGTACGTGGTGCTGGACGAAGCCGACCGCATGCTGGACATCGGCTTTTTGCCGGACCTGCAGCGCATCCTGAGCTACCTGCCCAAAAAACGCATCACCTTGCTGTTCTCAGCCACTTTCTCGCCAGAGATCAAGCGCCTGGCGTCGAGCTATCTGCAAGACCCGGTCACCATCGAGGTGGCCCGCTCCAATGCCACGGCCTCCACCGTCGAGCAGCATTTCTACAGCGTTGGCGCGGACGACAAGCGCCGCGCGCTGCACCAGATTCTCAAAGCCCGCGGCCTCAAGCAGGCTTTTGTGTTCGTCAACAGCAAGCTCGGTTGCGCGCGGCTGGCCCGATCGCTGGAGCGCGAAGGCCTCAAGACAACGGCCTTGCATGGCGATAAAAGCCAGGACGAGCGTTTGAAAGCGCTGGAGGCCTTCAAAAAGGGCGAAGTTGATTTGCTGGTGTGCACCGATGTTGCGGCCCGTGGTCTGGACATCAAAGACGTGCCGGCGGTGTTTAACTTTGACGTGCCTTTCAACGCCGAAGACTATGTGCACCGCATCGGCCGCACCGGTCGCGCCGGCGCCTCAGGTTTGGCTGTGAGCTTTGTGGCGCCCAGCGACACGCGGCTGGTGGCGGATATTGAAAAATTGATCAACGCCAAAATCGAGATCGAGCCGGTGGAGTTTGAAGAAGACCGCCCGCGGATCAGCGAGCAAGGCCGCATCAACGACGGCCGCCGCATGTACCGCGAAGCCGAAGGCTCTGAACAGCCTGACGAACCGGGTGTTGCCGCGCCGGCCCCGCGGGAGCGTCGCGAAATTCGTGAGACACGCGAAGCGCGTGAGCCGCGAGAGCGCCGCGAGTACACGCCGCGCCGCAGCAACGCGCCGCGAGACCCTTTCTTTGACCAGCCCTACGAGCCTGGCCAGCCTGCGCAAGAGCAGCCTGCCTGGGAAACTGCCGCCAAGTCTGCGTCTCCGCGCGGCATTTCGGCCAACATCAAACCCAAGAAAAAAGTGGCTGCGCTTTTCAAGACAGTCACCGAACCGCAGACCTGAGCGCTGCGCTCTTGAAACAAAGCCCGGCTCATTGCGATGCCGGGCTTTTTTTGTTTGTCTTCATGGCTTCACAACCAACAGCGATTAACTCGTAAGCGCCCGCCGTCTGGCCCAGGCGTGCCGCCGTCAGGCAGCCGCCCCAGACGCAACCTGTGTCCAGTGCCAGTGTGTTGTCACGCAGCCTTGGTCCGGTGTCCAGCGCATCCAGTCCCACGGTGGACCAATGGCCAAAAGCAATTGGCGTACCCGCCGAGAGTCGGCCCGGCACATGGAACCAGGGCATGAAGCCCTGGGGCGCTGTGCTGGCCGCGCCCTTGGTTTGAAACTCCATTTCACCCTGCGGGCTGCAAAAGCGCAGGCGTGTGAGCGCGTTGACGATCACGCGCAGCCGGTCCTTGCCGCGCAGGTCCTCATGCCACAGAGCTGGCGTGTTGCCGTACATGCCGGTCAAAAAATCCATGAAATGCGGACTGCGCAGCGCTTGCTCGACTTCGCCGGCCAGCTCCAGCGTGCGCGTCACTGTCCACTGGGGCAGCACGCCGGCATGCACCAACAGCCAGCCTTCTACCTGCAAGGCCATGTGTTGGTGGCGAACCCAGTCCAACCAGGCCGTGCGCTGCGGTGATTGCAGGATCGCATCCAGGGTGTCGCCGCGGTGCTGCGGGCGCAGACCGTAGCCCACCATCAGCAGGTGCAGGTCGTGGTTGCCGAGCAGGCACCGGGCTGAATCACCCATGTCTGCCAGGGTTTGCAGCAGGGCCAGCGAGTCCGGGCCGCGGTTGACCAGATCGCCCAGCAGGTAGATGGTGTCGCGGCTGGGCGAGAAATCGATGCTGCGTAAAAGTCGCTGCAAAGGCTCGTGGCAGCCCTGCAGGTCACCGATGAAGTAAAGTGCCATGTCTTCATTTTCGTCTGCTTTCATGGATATTTTGCTGATCGTCTTGCTGACCTTGCTCAATGGCGTGTTCGCCATGTCGGAGCTGGCGCTCGCCTCAAGCCGTAAAGCACGTCTGACGGCAGCGGCTGAAGCGGGCGACAAGGGCTCTCAGGCCGCGCTGAGTTTGCTGGCCAACCCGACGCAGTTTTTATCGTCTGTGCAGGTGGGCATCACCTCGATCGGCATGCTCAACGGCATCATCGGAGAGGCGGCTTTCAGCGGCGCATTGTCAGCCCTGATACAGACCTGGGGCGTGTCGGTGCGAGCTGCCGATATCTCGGCCACGGCGCTGGTGGTGGTGGTCATTACTTACATCACCATCGTTTTCGGCGAGTTGGTGCCTAAGCGCATTGGTCAGCTTTACCCCGAAACGGTTGCCCGGCTGGTCGCGCGTCCGATGATGTGGGTCGCCATTGGCGCACGTCCCTTTGTACGCCTGCTTTCATTCAGCACCCATGTCGTGCTGCAACTCCTGCGCGTGGACAACGCTGCCAACCGGGCTGTGACCGAGGAAGAAATCACCGCCAGTCTGGAAGAGGGCGTGAGCGCCGGCTTGATCGAAGAGCATGAGCACCAAATGGTGCAAAACGTCTTTTTGCTGGACGACCGCCTGCTGACATCCTTGATGTTGCCGCGCTCTGAAATTCAATGGCTCGATGCGAACGACACACTGCCGCAGGCCATTGCCAAAGCCAGTGTCACCGGACACTCCTGGTACCCGGTGTGCCGCGGCAGTCTCGATGAAGTGATGGGCGTGGTTAAGTTAAGCGATCTGCTGGCGCAGTCTCATGCCAATGCAAATGCCGCCCCGGTTCAGGGAAAGCGTGTGGCTGACTGCACCCTGCCGGCGGTTTTTGTGCCCGAGTCGCTCAGTGGAATGGAGTTACTCGAGCAGTTCCGCGAACGCTCCACACGTATCTTGCTGGTGGTTGACGAATACGGTGTGGTGCAGGGAATGATGACGCCACTGGACATGCTGGAAGCTATCACGGGTGAGCTTCAGTCCGGCGCTCAGGTGGACGCCTGGGCAATCGAGCGCGCTGATGGCCGCTGGCTGCTCGATGGCGTGATGCCGGTGTCCGAACTCAAGGCCAGGCTGGACATCCGGCAGCTGCCGGGCGAAGAGCGTGGCCGCTACAACACCGTGGCGGGCTTGTTGCAAAGCGTCTCGGGTCGCTTGCCGGCAAAGGGAGAAAAGATTGAAACTGCAGGCTGGTGTTTTGAGATCACGGGCCTGGACGGCAAACGCATAGACACCGTGCTGGCGAGCCGGACATCACCCGAGGCCTGATCGCAGGGCTCAAGGCAACGAGCCACTGTTGAGCGTGCTCAGGGCGTGGCGGCAGCCGGTTTGCCCGCTGGAACCACCGCCGGCGTGACCGTGATGGTCACCTCGTTAACGCCGAAGTTCGAAACCTGCAGCTGAACTGTGGCAACGCGGTCTCCTTTGCTGAAGGTCAGCAAGCTCAGTTTGGAGTAAGAGCTCGATGTGAGCGCCCAGCCTGAGCCGGGCAGGCCGTCACGGAAGTAAGCAAAAACAGTTTGCGGCTCGCCCGGCACGGTCAAGCTGATACGGCCCATCCAGCGATTTCCTGAACCCATGACCAAAGATTCTTGCGGCCTGACTGTGGCGCCTTGGGGTATGGGCATGTCGCCGGCCAGTTGCTTGGCCGAGGGCTCGGGCGGGCCGGCACTGTCTTTGCCAGAGCTCATGTCCACATTGGCGCAGGCCATGAGCGTTGATGAGGCGCAAAGGATGATCAGCGACTTGAAAGTGTTCATGGTGGCAGGTGACAAAGCGTCAGCGCATACCGGTGTATCCGGCTGCTCTCTTGGCTCATCCTTCAAAAGGGCATTGTAGTAGCCAGTCAGCCCGGTGGCTGGCTGGACTGTGCGGCCACCAGGCGCTTGAATTCGGCTTCTATTTCGCTCAGTGTGACGAGCAGTTCGTTGCCATTCCACTCAAGCGACTTGCTTGAGCCGGTTTGTTGTCGTTGGGCTGCCAGTGCCAGGGTCTGTTCTGCTTTTTCAAATGCCAGGGCTGCGGGCGTTGCGCTCACGGCATGACAACTGCCCTTCATTTTGTGCAGAAGTTTGCCGACGCCTTCAGCGTCGCCAGCCTGCAGGCGCTGTGCAAAGTCAGTTTGCCAAGACTCAAGTTGGCGAATGAAAGCATCGGCCAGCCGGCTCAACAGGTCTGAACGATGACCAATCTGGTTGTTCAGTCGCTCAATGTCTATATGGGTTTGCAGCGGCGTCATTCAGACAGGCCTTGCTTGAGATGAATTTGCACATGCGCGTCCAAAAAGCCGCGCATTCTTTCCATGTTGATCGGTTTGGGGAAAAACAGCACGCCCGGCGGCAGTCCGCCCCGGCGCTCAATGTCGTCCATGCTCAAGCCAGACAGCACGAGGGTTGAAATGGAGCAGTATTCCGCATGGCTGCCCATCATGCTGAGCAGACGAAAGCCGTCAAAGGGCTCCATGTTGAGGTCGGTGATCAGTAAATTGGGGCGAATCCGTTCGAGTTGCATCACGGCGTCCAGGCCATCGGTGGCGACGGTGCAACGCACTTGCGGGTAATGGTTTTCGAACATGCTGACCAGTGCGAGAGCTGAAACCTTGTCATCTTCGACGATCAAGACATTGACTTGCTGGGAAACAGCCCGCCGGTTGGACAGATTGGGCGTCCTGTTTCCCTGGTTCAAGGTCGCCAGCCGCAGCATGGCCTTTGGCCCCATTTTTTGATCCAGCGCGTCTATGGAGCTGCGCAAAATACGCCGGTGGCCGCCGTTTGTCTTGACCGCCGGCAGTTGGCCGGAGTCAACCAATTTCTGAACGGATGTGCGCGACAAGCCCAAAATTTGAGCCGCTTCACCAATGCCTACAAAGTCAACAGCCATTTTTTTTCCTACTTGCCAAGCAGCGCGTGTTGCTGGCCTGTGCCCAGCATTGTCGCCCATGGGATTTTTGTAAAAATTAAACTAAAGAACTCATATTTATGTAAAAAACGATTTTAAGTATACCTAAAAAATTCATTTATTGATTTTTCACCAGCAAAGTGTGAAAAAACAGAAATTTTGTCAATTAAACAGGTATTTGTTTTTATCTACCTGGGCTTTGCCGCCTCAAGCGGCTGTATTTGACTTTCTGCGATCGGGAACTGATTAACTTCTTTAAATAGCAAATTGATATGGGCTTCAACGAATTCAGCATTGGACAAGGCGACGGGCGCTTTTTAAAGTAGACACTTCGCTTCATCAACCCTGTTGACTCTCATGTTGTCCACTAATTCAATGCTTTTGTCCACGGCCCTGTCTGAGGGCTTGTCATCTTGAACCCCCATGCCAACTCCACCATCCTGAGTTTTGAGGCTATTCGAAACTTCATTGAGGCTGCGCTGAGTAGCCAGGGCCTGCCGCCAGCTGATGCCCTCAAAGTGGCGTCGCTGATGGCTGAGGCCGACATGCAGGGCTCTGACGGCCATGGCGTGATCCGCCTGCCCATGTACATCAAGCGCATCCAGGCCGGCGGCATCAACAAAAACCCGGTCATCAAGGTGGTGCAGGAGCGCGCTGCCATGGCCGTGGTGGATGGCGACAACGGCATGGGGCACCTGGTGGTGTCGCATGCGGTGGACCTGGCGATTGAAAAAGCCCGCAAATGCGGCGTGGCCTGGGTCAGCACCCGCTTTAGCAACCATGCCGGCCCGGCCTCGTTGTATGCGCGCAAGCCCTTGCAACATGACATGCTGGGCCTTTACTTTGCGGTGGGCAACGCCAACCATTTGCCGCCCTGGGGCGGCATGGACATGCTGCTGTCCACCAACCCGATTGCCGCCGGTATTCCGACGGACAAAGAGCCGCCGGTGGTGCTCGACATGGCCACCACCGTGGCCGCTTACGGCAAGGTCAAGGCCAAGGCCAAGCGCGGCGAGATGATGCCCGAGGGCTGGATGATCGACCGCCAGGGCAAACCGCTGACCGATCCGAAGCGCGCCGAAGAAGGCTTTTTATTGCCGATCGGCGAGCACAAGGGCTATGGACTGGCGCTCATCGTCGGCCTGCTCGCCGGCACGCTGGGCGGCGCGGCCATGGGGCGCGAGGTGGTGGACTTCAATGCCGACCATGTGAGCATCACCAACACAGGCCAGGCTATTTTGGTGATTGACCTGAGCGCCTTTGGCGACCCGGCGGTCTTCAAGCACGCTGTCGATACGGTGGTCAAAGACATTCGAAACAGTGAAAAAATGCCCGGTGTGGAGCGCATCTGGCTGCCTGGTGAACAAAGCCACGAGCGCCGCCAGCGCTACCAGAGTGGCGGCATTCCGGTGGTCAACCAGCTCGTCACCGAACTCCAGTCCTTGGCCCGGGAGCTGGGCATTGCACCCCTTATATAAGAACCCAGCACATGATTTCCTCCATCAATCCCGCCACAGACCAGCTGCTCGCCGAGTTTGCAGTCCATACCGAGCAGCAAATTGACCGTCAATTGGCGCAAGCGGCCAAGGCACAAAAAAGCTGGGCCCGCCTCGGCGTGCAGGCGCGCAGGCCCTATCTGAACAAAGTCGCTGCTACATTGCGCCAGCAAAAAGAGGCACTCGCCAGAATCATCACCCTGGAAATGGGCAAGCCCTTGAGTGAGGCGCTGGGCGAGGTTGAAAAATGCGCATGGAACTTTGATTTTTATGCCGAGCAAGGCCCTGTCTTTCTGGCTGACCAGGTGGTGGCCAGCGCCGCCACCGACAGCCGCATTGTTTATGACCCGCTGGGCTTGGTGCTGGCGGTGATGCCATGGAACTATCCTTTCTGGCAGGTCATGCGGGCGGCTGCGCCTGTGCTCATTGGTGGTAACGGCTTGGTTCTCAAGCATGCCAGCAACGTGCCGCAATGCGCGATGGCGCTGGAGAAGGTGTTCAAAGACGCCGGGCTGCCCGAGGGTTTGTTTTGCACCATGATGGTGGGCGCTTCTGCGGTTCCCCGCCTGATTCAGGACGATCGGATTGCCGCCGTTACTTTCACCGGCTCGACGCCGGTGGGACGCAGCATTGCGTCGGTGGCCGGTCAGGCGCTGAAAAAACAGGTGCTGGAGTTGGGTGGCTCGGACCCCTTCATCGTACTGGCGGATGCCGACATCGAGGCCGCCGCTGCGGTGGGCGTGAAGGCGCGCTTTCAGAACACCGGGCAAAGCTGCATTTCGTCCAAGCGTTTCATTGTTGAAGAATCCGTGGCCGGGCGCTTCGTGGACGCCTTTGTAGCGATCACGCAAAAGCTCGTGGTCGGCGACCCGTTTGCGCCAGCCAGCACCATCGGCTCGATGGCGCGTCGCAACCTGCGCGATGAACTGCATGCACAGGTTGTGGCCTCACTGGGAGAGGGTGCCAAATTACTCACTGGTGGAAACCCCATTGAGGGACCTGGCGCTTTCTATCAACCTACGGTGCTTGACCATGTCTCGCCCGCCATGACGGTTGCCAGAGAAGAAACCTTCGGCCCTGCCGCAGCCATCATCCGGGTGAAGTCGGTGGACGAAGCGATCATGGTGGCCAACGGCACGCCCTTTGGCTTGGGTGCCTCTTTATGGACTGGTGACATGGACCGGGCGCGCTTGTTGACGCACCAGATTGATTGCGGCGCAGTTTTTGTGAACGGCATGGTGGCCTCTGACCCGCGCCTGCCCTTTGGCGGCACCAAGCAGTCCGGCTATGGACGTGAACTGGGCTACTTGGGGCTGCACGAATTCACCAACATCAAGACGGTCTGGACCGGCCCGGCCAAAACCTGAAGCCAGATCTGCAAACTAGGAGCAAAGAAAATGGGTGTCAAATTTCTCGAGCATGTGTTGATACTGACCCACGACCCCGAGGGCACGCGCGACTGGTTTTGCGAGAACCTCGGCTTTCGCAACGGCTACCACCCGGAGTTCGGTTTTCCGGTCTACTGGCTCTACATCGGCGAGCAGGACGTGCTGCACATCGGTAAGGCACGGCACTCCACGCATCAGGACACCTACCTCAAGACGCCCAGCGACCAGGCCGGCATTGACTACTCGGCCGCCGGTGCGCCCGGTTCAGGCCGCATTGACCATCTTTGCTTTAACTCCGAGGGCATGGCCGAGTTCATTGAACGCCTGACGCAAAACGGCGTCGAGTTCAGCGAGCGCAAGGCACACAACTCCAACCTCTACCAACTCTTCATGCGCGAGCCCATCAACGGCATCAAAGTCGAGCTGAACTTCGCCTGGGAAGAAGCCGCCAACATGGGACGCGTGCCCAAGTGGACGGACGCCGGTGAAAACGCAGAGCCCGCAGCCAACATCACCGCCTCCAAAGCAGTGCCGGCCAAGGCTTAGTTCGAAGTCATTTTTTTCAATCAACCCGGGATTTCACATGAACAGACGACATCTGCTTTCCAGTGGCACGGCGGCCTTGCTGGCCGGGCTGAGCATGCCTGCGTGGGCTCAAAAATACCCCGGCGGCCCAGTCAGCATTGTGCTGCCCTTGCAAGCCGGCAGCGCCTCTGACGTGGCGGTGCGCCACATGGCCGAACGCCTGGCAACGCGCTTGGGCGGCGGTTTTGTGGTGGAGAACGTGGCCGCTGCCGCTGGCCTCGTGGGGCTCGAGAAGATCTCCCGCGCCAAAGCCGACGGGCAGACTGTTGCGGCGCTCAACAACAGCATCATGACCATCTTGCCGCACCTGCAGGCCAAGAACATGAAAGTGGACACCCGCAAAGACTTTGTGCCGGTCGCCGGCATTGCCAACATACCGACCTTTTTTGCGGTGCCCGCCAGCTCGTCTGTGCGCAATATTCAGGACCTGGTCAAACTGGCCAAAAGCGAACCCAAGCGCATCAACTACTCTTCCGGTGGTGTCGGCAGCCCGCAGCACCTGGCCACCGAGATGTTCACCGCCTACACCGGCACGCAACTCACGCATGTGCCCTACCGCGGCGCCAGCCAGGCGGCGCTGGCCGTGGCCACAGGCGAAGTGCAGCTGATGTCGATGGCGCTGTCCTTGGCACAACCCTTTTTGCAGGACAACCGGGTGCGCCTGATCGGCTACTGCGGCACCGACCGTCATGCGCAGTTTCGTGACATCCCGACCTTGCAGGAGCAGGGCGTGCGCGACTACGACTACTCGTCCTGGGTGGCCTTGTTTCTGCACAAGGACGTGCCCGCAGATGTGCTGGCAGTCTTGCGTCGAGAGGCGCAGGCGATCAGCGAAGACAAAGATTTCCAGCTACAGCTCATTCGCTCCGGCCTGGAGCCTTGGCCGCGCACTGCCGCTCAGTTGGGCCCCTTGGTCGAGGGCGACTTCCAGCGTTGGAAAAAGATCATCCAGGACGCCAATATCCAGGGCACCTGAGTCCGCTGGCATGGCTGTTTCCCCGATTCGTTTGGCTGGTTACCAAGGCCAGGGCTCTATCCTGACCGGCGCGCTGCGCCAATTGACCGGTCAGCTGCAAGACTCCGGCTGGGGCTTGCCTGTCGATTGCGAAGACGACGTCACGGTCGCGCAAGAAAAAGCCAGCGCGCTGTTTGACTCTGTGGAGCAAGGCAATCGGCATATCTGCTACATGGCTTCGGGTTACCTGTCAGCGCGCGTGCCTGAGCTGGCGGTGCTGGACCTGCCTTTTTCAGTCGCGGACCGCGCTGCGGCACTGGCCGCCCTGGACGGACAGGCCGGCCGCATGCTTAGCCGGGCAGTGGCCGCGCAAAGCGGCTTTCAGGTGCTGGCTTACTGGGACAACGGTTTTCGCCACATCTCCAATGCCGTGCGCCCCATCACCAGTCCCAAGGACTGTGCGGGTATGGTGATACGCACGCTGGACAGCGCCCATTACCGCGCTGCATTGAGTGCGCTGGGTTTTGCGCCTGTGACCACGGATGTGCGCGAGTTGCTGCGCGTGGTGCAAAGCGGCGAAGTTCAGGCCCAGGAAAACCCCTTGACCAATTTGCTCAACTTCGGCCTGTGGAAATACCACCCGCATGTCAGCCTGACGCAGCATTACTTTGGTGTGCTGCTGCTGGTCTGCCCGCGCAGCTGGTACGAGGGGCTGAGCGCCGCCCAGCGGCAGACCTTGTCGGTGGCCGCCAAGTTGGTCACGCATGAGCAGCGCAACAACGCTGAAACGCAAGACGCGATTGCGCTGGCCCAGCTCAAAAGCCACGGGGTGCAGGTGGTCGCCGCAGATGCGATCGACTTGGCCGCCATGCGCCTGGCCACGCAAGAAGTGGCGCAGCAACAACGCCAGAGCTTGCCCCCCGATCTGCTGCGTGCCTATTTCCAGGGCATGGCGCACTGAGTTTTTTTTCAATCTTTTTATCACTACCAACTGAGACATCTATGAAAGTTAAAGCAGTCCGATTCCACGCCGCCGGCGGCCCTGAAGTTCTGAAAATAGAGCAACTTGATTTGCCCGAACCCGCGCAGGGCGAAGTGACTATTCGCCATACCGCCATTGGTTTTAACTTCCAGGACATTTATGTCCGCTCGGGCATGTACCCGGTCGAGCTGCCCTCTGGGCTGGGCACTGAAGCGGCCGGCGTGGTTGAAAAAGTCGGCCCCGGTGTGACAGATTTCAAAGCGGGTGACCGCGTCTGCTACATCAGCGGCCCGGTGCTGGCTGCCTGCGCCAGCCACCGCAATTACCCGGCTGCGCGTCTGCTGCATTCGCCCGACTTCATGACAGACGAGCAACTGGCTGCCAGCATGCTCAAAGGCATGACGGTGGAGTACCTGATGCAGCGCTGCTACCCGGTCAAGGCCGGGCAATTCGTTTTGATGCACGCAGCCGCAGGCGGCGTGGGCCTGCTCGCAGGGCAGTGGGGAAAGCACCTGGGTGCACGCATGATCGGCGTGGCAGGCGGCGCTGACAAAGTGGCTTTGGCCAAGGCCAATGGCTACGAGTTCTGCATTGACCGGCGCACCGAAGACATTGCCGCGCGCGTCAAAGAGATCACCGGTGGCGCCGGCGTGCCCGTGGTGTTTGACTCTGTGGGCAAAGACTCGTTTGAGGCCTCACTCAACTCACTGGCACCCCGTGGCTACTTTGTGTCTTTCGGCACCACCACCGGCGCGCCGCCGCCTGTGGTCGCCGGCACCTTGCAAAAAATGGGCTCGCTGTATTTCACGCGGCCCACGCTGGTCACTTACACCGCCTCGACCGAAGACTTGCGCAACTCAGCAGCTGCGGTGTTTGACATGTTCAAGCGCGGCGCTCTGAAAGTCAGCATCAACCAGCGCTACAAGATGCAAGACGTGGCCCAAGCCCATGCCGATCTGGCAGGCGGCAAAACCTCGGGTTCGAGCATCATCCTGCCAAGTTGATTCGGGAAAACCCGAATTTTGATATCACCTTGATATGGCTAGGGTTGAAATAGGTATTGGACGCCTTGATGTTCAGCGTATAAATTAAGCGGTGAAATTTAATAATCAGAGGAGACTTTCATGATCAATCGTTTCAAATCCACTTTGCTGGTTGGCTTGCTGGGCCTGCTGGGCGCGTCAGCGGCCAGCGCCGAAGACATCAGGCTGCGTATCGCCTCGGGTCACCCGGCGGCCAATACCTATGTCAACCTGATGCAGAACTTCTTTGTGCCCGAAGTCACCAAGCGCGTGGCTGCCCGCACCGCGCACAAAGTTGAATTTGTTGAAGGTTACGGCGGCTCCATGGTCAAGGTGGCCGACACGCTGGAAGGCGTGCAGTCGGGCCTGATCGACATCGGCGGTTACTGCTTTTGCTTTGAAGCCTCCAACCTGCCGCTCAATGCGTTTCAGGTCATGCTGCCCTTTGGTTCCATGAACTCTGAGACCAGCGTCAAGCTCGCGCGCACTGTCTACAACAGGGTGCCCCAGTTGTCCAAGGTCTTTGAGGACAAGTTCAACCAGCAGCTGATCGCTCTCATTTCTGACAACGGCTACAACCTGGGCACCACTTTTGAGTGGAACAAGGTCAGCGACCTCAAAGGCCGCAAGATCGCCGGTGCCGGCCTGAACCTCAAATGGCTGGAATACGCCGGCGTGGTGCCGGTGCAGTCTTCGCTGCCCGAGGCTTACACCTCCATGCAGACCGGTGTTTACAACGGCTGGATCATGTTCCCGTCGGCCTGGGTCAACTTCAAGCTCAATGAAGTGGCCAACAACTACACCGAAGTCGGCTTCGGCGCCATCACCTGGCACGGTCTGACCATCAACAAGGCCCGCATGGCCCGTTTGCCCAAAGACGTGCAGGCCATCGTCATTGAGGTGGCCAAAGAGTTCGAGGCCAAGACAGGTTCTGTCAACCAGGAAAACTATCCCAAGCAGATTGCCCAGCTCAAGACCATGGGCGTGAACGTCAAGTCCGTGCCGGATGCGGTGCGCCTGGAGTGGGCCAACTCGCTCAAGGACTGGCCACAAGCCATGGCGACCGACCTCGATGCCAAGGGCCTGCCCGGCTCGCAGGTGCTGAAGATCACGCTGGAAGAAGCTGAAAAGCTGGGCCACAAATGGCCTGTGCGCTACGTGATCAAGTAAGACAAGAGCCCGATGCTGACCAAATTCAATGACTGGGTCACCAAGGCCCTGATGGTGGCGGCCGCCATCCTGGCCTTCATGCTGTGTTTCCTGGTTGTGGCCGACGTCGGCGGACGGGTGCTCTTTAACAGCCCGATCAAGGGCACGCCGGAGATCATCTCGCTGTCCATCGTGATCATTTGCTTTCTCCAGTGCGGATTCGCCATCCGCTCCGGGGGCATGCTCAATGTGGACACGCTGGTGGTGCGCTTTTCGCCCAAGGTGCAGAGCTGGCTGGCCGTGTGGGGTGCGGTCGCCGGCTTGTTTTTCTTTGGTGTGATCTGTTACGGCATGCTGGGTGGTGCAGCGCACGCCTGGGCCTCCGGTGAATACGAGGGCGAAGGCGCGTTGCGCGTGCCGGTCTGGCCCGCCAAGTTCGTGATCGTCCTTGGTTGCAGCCTGGCCAGCCTGAGCTACCTGATCTTGATCCTGCAAAACTTCCAGCATGCCCTTAAGGGCGAGTTGCCAGTGAAGTCCTCCAGCCAACACTGAGCGAGAAAATTGATGTTTGATCCCACCGACATGATCATCCTGGTCAGCGTGCTGCTGGTCCTGGTGTTCACAGGTATTCACATCGCGGTGTCGCTGGGCATCACCAGCATGCTGGGCATTTACCTCATGACCGGTCAGGTCGAGACGGTGCTGAGCTTCACATCGAACACCGCCTACGAGGCGCTGCGCGACTACATCTTTGCCGTCATTCCACTGTTCCTGCTGATGGGCGAGTTTTTAGCCAAGTGCGGGGCGGCCACGGACCTCTTTGCGCTGATCAACCGCGCCACGCGCCGCGTTCCAGGCCGGCTGGGTGTGGCCACGGTGCTGGCTAACGCCGTGTTTGCGTTTATCACCGGCGTGTCGATTGCCGCGGCGGCGGCTTTCTCCAAGATTGCTTACCCCGAAATGCGCCGCTTCGGCTACGAGCGCAAGTTCGCGCTGGGTTGCATTGCCGGCAGCGCCTGCCTGGGCATGTTGATTCCGCCTTCTGTGCTGATGATCGTCTGGGGCGTGCTGACCGAGATGGCGATTGGCAAGCTGTTCATCGCCGGCATCATCCCGGGCTTTATTGTGGTGACGCTGTTTATCGGGTACATCATGTGGGTGGCCATCCGCCACCCCGAGCGCGTGGGCGAGGGCGCCGTGCTACCGGCAGCTCAGCAGCTGGCGCGCGACGCCAACGACCTGGTCGAAGAAAAAGACATGAAAGCCATCTTGCTCAGCACCCTGGGTATTTTGTGCCTGATCGTGCTGGTGCTGGGCGGTATCTGGCTGGGTCTCTTCACCCCGACCGAGGGTGCGGGCGTGGGTGCCACGCTGGCGCTCATTCTGGCTTTGATGCGCGGCATGAAGATGTCTGAAATGCTGGAGGCCATTTTGTCGGTGGGCAAGACCTCGGCACCCCTGCTGCTTTTGCTGGTCGCCGCGCAGCTTTACTCGCGCGTGCTGGCCATGACGGGTGTGACTGGCGCTACCAAAGATTTTTTCCTGAACTCCGGCTTGTCGCCTTATGTCATTTTGGCGCTGATGGTGCTGGTCTGGTTCATTCTGGGTTGCATCATTGACTCCATCTCCATCATCTTGCTGACGGTGCCGGTGTTTGCGCCCCTGGCCACGGCCCTGGGTTTTGACCCCATTGCTTTTGCGATCATCGGCATCATCGCGATTGAAACCGGCTTGCTGACGCCGCCTTTCGGCATATTGGTCTTTACCGTGAAAGCGGCGGTGACCGACGAAAAAGACCTCACGCCGGGGGAAATTTTCAAGGGCTCCATACCCTACTGGATCATGCTGCTGATCGCGATTTTGGCTCTGGTCTTCTTTCCGCAAGTCGCGACCTGGCTGCCCAATCTGGGCAACGCGGTCAAGCTCTAACACCTGGATATTTCATGCCCGCTTATTGGATTGCCCGAGCCAAGATTCACGACCCCGTGGAGTACAAGAAATACACCGATCTGGTGCCTGGCATCATTCAAAAATTCGGCGGCAAGGTGCTGGCCCGTGGCGGCAAGTACCAGATCAACGAAGGGCCTGAGGACTTTCACCGCTTTGTGGTGATCGAGTTTCCCAGCCTGGAAGTGGGTGTTTCCTGCTTTGAGTCGCCGGAGTATGTGGCGGCTGCAGCATTTCGCCGGGCTGGCGCCGGCGTGGTTGAAAACGTGATTGTGGAAGGTGGCGAAGCGACTCGCTAAAGCCGCCTGGGCTTGGCGGCCGGTTTATTGCAGCGAAGCCACTAAATCAATGTAAGCCTGCATGGCCGCGTCAGCGCTCATGCCACGCTTTTCAAGCCAGGACTTGTGCTTGAATTTACCGATCATGTCGCCCGGTCCTTCGTCGGGCGCATCGCCCTCTGTGGCCTGCTTGTACAAGGCATACAGTTTGAGCATGGTGGCGTTGTCAGGGCGGCTGTCCAGTTCTTTCGAGTCGGCGACGGCGGTCTGAAAACGTTGCGACAAATCAGTCATGGCACTGGGCTCCAAGTTCAATGAGCTGCCATTGTCGCCCAGAGCGCACTCCCAAGTTAAGCTGAAGAAGCCTTCAATATTTATGGCTTGTCCGGCAGGCCCCGTAGGGCTTTAATACATTCATGTACTTGGCCAATGCCATCCCCTGAACATGCACGCTGACACCTTGTCAGAGGCAGATCAACGCCCAGACGGTCTGGCCCGTGTCGAAGACCGCCGCCTGCTCACCGG
>CANIDW010000008.1 GCA_947466165.1 Comamonadaceae bacterium
GACTGCAGGCGTTGGCCAGCCCGTGAGGAACCGGCGAGCAAGACAAGGTCAGGCTTGAGCGCTACGATGGCCTCGATACTGGGCACCAGGCCTGAGCCGAGCAAAGGCAATTGGCGCACGCTGACTGGAAAGTTGGAGTACTCATCAACACCCACCAGTCGCTGGCACTGCGCCAAAGCGCAAACGCTTTCTGTCAACGAGGGCAGTAAGCTGACGATGCGCTGCGGCGGTTTGTCCAAGTTCAAAGGCACGCCCAGATCGTCAACAACCTGCAAGGCGAATGCAGGCGTTACCAGACATACGCCCAGACAAAAGACCCGTAATGACTTAAGCATGCTGCGCAGCCCAGGCCATGATGATGCGGTGCAGCTGCTCAACGCCATCGGTCAGCGCAGCCGGCCCGGGCTGCAAAATATCAGCCGACTTGATCTCAAAGATCTGCCCGGTTTTGACGGCATTCACCTCAGCCCAGCCGGGCCGCGCCAGCACATGCGCAGGCCGAAAACGCCGCCCGCACCAGGAACCCAGCACGATGTCTGGCCGACGCGCCAAGATGTCAGCGCCGTCGGCAATGATGCGGTCCTTGCCCATGGGCTGGCAAGCCAGCTCAGGGAAACAGTCGTCACCACCGGCGATGCCTATCAACTCCGATACCCAGGCAATAGCGCTGATGTGCGGGTCGTACCACTCTTCAAAGTACACACGCGGGCGGCGCTTGAGCGTGGCGGCTGCTTGGACCATGTCTGTCAAGCGTTGCTGCATGGCCTTGATGCGCTGCATGCCCTGCTCGGCTTGCCCGACCATGGCAGCAAGCTGGTAAAGCATCGAGAAAATCTCAGCCACACTGCGCTGGTTAAAGATGGTGACCTGCACGCCGGCGCGGATCAGCTGGGACGCAATGTCAGCCTGCAAATCTGAAAAGCCGATCACGCAGTCCGGCTTGAGCGCTACGATCTTGTCGATCTTGGCACTCAAAAAAGCACTGACCCGGGGCTTGTCAATACGCGCCTGCGGAGGGCGCACCGTGTAGCCCGAAATACCCACAATGCGCCGCTCTTCCCCCAACAGATAAAGCCACTCGGTGGGCTCTTCTGTCAGGCAGACGATGCGTTGGGGGCCGAGGTTCATGATTTAGAAGCTGCGCTGTGCAGTTAGCAGGTAAGTGCGACCTGATTCAGGGTAAATGGACTGGTAGGTCGAATTCACATAAGTACGGTAGTTGTAGTAAGTTTTATCCAATAAATTCTGGGCTGCCAGAGCAAAGGTCCAATCATTGAACTTCTGGCTGTAACGTAAATTCACGGTAGCGTATGCAGGAATCTTGCTTGAACTCGAATTGTCGAAATCATCACCGATGCGTTGTGCTGACACCCATTGTGAAGTGAGAAGCCATTGCTGGGTTCCGGATTGCCGGTAGGTCAAACGTCCCATCACAGAGCGACCGGGCACCAACGGAATGGTCTTTCCTGCGTAAGTCCCGCTGCGAAATGTGGCGGTACGAAAAGCCAGTTGCAGACCTGCGTCCACTTGCCGCGTCAGTTTGGAAGCCGCATCCAACTCAATACCTTCTCTACGGGTCGGATCAAAGTTCACATTGGAGTACGACGACGGGTCATAACCGATTTCGCGCGTCAAATTACTTTTGTAAAGGCGCGCTGTCCATTGAGATTGCGCCGTTTTGTGCCGCCAACCGAACTCTGCATCATTTGAAACTTGAGCAAAAAGTTTGGTTGCACCGCTTGGGCAATAAGCAACATAACAGCTGTATTCATTGGCATTAGGGAGCCTGAAACTGCTGCCGATCTTGCCAAATAGTTCGGAGTATTTTCCAAAACCTGTGGCACCACCCAAATCCCAGCTGTTGTTCGAATCAGCGAACACGCCGGGCGGATCCCCTTTTGACACCCTATCTGCCAGTGTGCGCCTGGCGCCGGCGAAAAACTTGGTACTCAGTGACGGAAAGAACACCTCATGTCGGGCATACAGAGCGCTTGATTCCTGGGTGATTTGCGCGTCTGTTGTAGTCCCGTACACATATCCGGTGTTCTGTTGCTCCCAACGTTCATGGTCGACGCCGATCAGCAATTTATGAACTGCCGGATCTTGCTTGAATTCGCGCCAAACCCGGGCACCTAAGCGGTCTGCACTGTTGTTGACCACCGCCAAAGAAGGCTGGTCTGGATATTCAAAATTCAGCTGTCTGACGCGATGATGAAGGTCAGTGACCAGGCGCCATGGACCCACATCAGTCTCACCGCTGATTAAAAAGCTGCTTGACTCCGTGGTCCCGTTGTCCTTGGGCGTGTTTGTCTGCCTGGGGTTTTGATTGAACTGCGCCAGGGTCAGCCCCCCTGGCAAGCGACCGCCCAAGTTGGCTAAACCCAACTGGACAGAAATAAGCGAGTTGCCATCTACCCAAGTGGCTCGGCCCAGGGCGCTACGCTCCTGGCCGGCATAGTTCTCTCTGTGATTGTCGGTATTTCGAGCGCTGCCATTGAGTTGCAGCCGCCAGGGTCCGGACACCGTGTTCAAGGAAATTTGCCCTTCACGTGTACCCAAGTTTCCCAGGCCAAAGCTCACACTGCGCCCGGGCTCCGCAAGGCCTTTTTGCGTGATGATGTTGATGGCTCCAGCTGTTGCCCCCTCGCCGTACAACACGCTGCTGCTGCCGCGCACGATCTCAATGCGCTCAATACTGGAAACAGGTACCCAGCCCAGGGCGGTACCAGTCATGTCCCCTTCGTTCTGGCGAACACCATCGACCAGGATGACCAAATTACTGCCAGCGGTTTCACCAAAACCCCGCAAGTCCAGCGTCTGGTCTCTGCCGCCGGTAGCATCAATGCGGCTCACCACGCCGCCAAGCCATCGAATGGCTTCGTTGGCCGTTGTCATGCCGGCGGCTTGAATTTCTTCTGAACTGATGACAACAACTCCTTGCGGGAGCAGCGTTGGGTCCTGCGGCATGCGCGTCGCCGTCACCACAATTTCGCTCAACATTGTTGTTGCGCCAGGGGTGGACTGCGCATAGACGGCCGAAACCGACAGGGCAGCCTGTGAAAGCGCGGCCAAAAGCCAGCGCAAGTGAAGTTTTCTCATTTGAATCAACCCGGTCACAAAGGCTCTCACCGGCATCCCCGCCAGTGCATGAGCGTCACGGTGGAGCGCTTTTAAAAAAGACGCACCACCACCTTGTTGGCCGGTATCCGGGCTGACGAAACAACCTTCATCGCCTTCCCATGCGCTTGTTCAAGGCGCTCAGTGGCGAGTGATGAAAGCGGGATAATTCATTAAGCAAAAAAGCTCAAAGAGTCATCCGTTCGTTTTACCGTTGCGGGGGCAGCGCAGGTTAAAAGTTTTGGCGCTGGCAGACTTGGGGCCTGCTGGGCTTTGACTCTCTCCTGCTTCCCGTTGAACTGCGGCGTGTGAACCACACCGCGAGCACCAACTTTTGCATTCTAAGCTGCGCGTCTGCCATCAACCCTACAATCGCAATTCAGATGGCTGAACCCAACCCCACCATAGAACTTGTCGAGCGTGTTGAGCGACTCTTGTTGCGCTATGACGAGTTGCGCCGTACCAATGAGCTGCTCAGCTTGCAGGTGACTGCACTGACGAGCGAGCGCGACTCTCTGAAGTCCCGCCTTAGCGCTGCCCGCGCTCGGGTCGATGCGCTACTGGAGCGCCTGCCTGAAGCCGACACAAAGACGCCATCATGAAGCAGATTGAAGTTCAGATCATGGGCCAGAGCTACCTGCTCGGCACCACTGACAACGGCGATCAAAAGCTGCTGTCAGCCGTTGAAAAAGTAGACGCAGCCATGTGCAAGATACGTGACTCGGGCAAGATCAAGGCACGCGATCGCATTGCTGTACTTGCAGCACTGAATTTAGCCTTTGAGCTGGCTGACCGCACAGCGCCACCGGCCACACGAGCTCCCGGCGAACCCATAGATCAAGCGCAAATCAACTCCCTGATCGAGCGTCTGGACACGGCCCTGGGCTTGGACGGCAGGCTGCTTTAAGCCCTTGCATTTGGCCTGCAAGGTCTACAATCCTTAAGTCTGCGGTGTACGCTGGGCTTTATATTTCCTTGTACCAATGCTCTTAGAGCACGGGCTTGGTAAATTGTCTTGCTGGTGTGATCGTCTCGCGTTAGACGAACCCGAAGTTAGACTGCCCTCGCCCACCTGAACCCTGGTTCAGGATGACGGCCCGGTGACATTCGCAGACACTTTTTTTTGCTGGCGCCCTGCTCAGGCGCGTCCGACAAGCCGGTCTTCGACCGTTTGCAAGTGGCGCCGCATGGCGTTGGCGGCCTTGATAGGCTCACGGTGAGAAATTGCGTCAATGATGTTGTCGTGCTCAACAAAGCTGTGATGAACCTCAGGCGGCCTCACACCTTCAGGCCGGGGTCTGCCCCACGTCACAGAACGACGCACCTGGGTAAGCAGGTCTGTCAAGGCCAGCAAAATGGTGTTGTGCGCAGAGACGGCAATCTCATGGTGAAACAGCGCGTCATACACTTCGTATTCGCGCCAATTGCTTGCGAACTTGCATCGACGGCTGAGTTCCTTGAGCTGGGCAATTTCATCATCTGTGGCATTGACCGCGGCCAAGCCGGCGAGTTCCGGCTCAATAGCCATTCTGGCGCGCATGACTTGTACCGGGTTGCTTTTTGAAGCCAGCAAAGCTGCGTCAGGACTCTCTGCTGGTTTAGGGCCGATAAAGGTTCCCCGACCAACGCCGCGCCACAAGCGACCCTCATCTTCCAGAATTTGCAGACTTTTGCGCAATCTGGCACGCGTGATGCTCAAACGCTCGGCAAGCAGGCGCTCATTGGGCAGGCGTTTGTCTCCCCCGGATTTCTCCAGCTCGCTCACCAAAAGCCTTAAATTTTCCAGCACCCCTGCGGCATCGTCAGCCTGAGCTGCGCTGGACACCATTTGTAATCTTGTACTCACAACCAAGCCCTATGTCATTTGCATGTGCACACTGCAGAAGCGTATGAGCGCATCAGCTGAGATTCAGTATAGAACCAATTCGCGATTGGTTTAATTTGGAAATGATCGATTTTTCAATGGTAAACCCTATGGATGCCAACGGAACTGGCTTCTAAAATAAATTGAACCAAATAAGTTCAAGGTGTCAACCATTGAATAAATTGGTTCAAAGCGCAGCGCAGCTGAGATGGCTCGGAATCCGTGTGAAACCGACACAGCGGCGACAAAATTTTCACAAGCAAGGAGACAGAAATGGTTTATTCACTCACGCGGATCAAACGACTGATCGCCCGGTTCGTAGGCGCCGCGTTGCTGGTCACGCTGGCCACTGGTGCGCAAGCTCAGGCCAAAAAGGTCAGGATTGCATTCGGAGACGTGCTCTCCACCGAGACGGTTTCGATGGTCATTGCGCTGGAGCGTGCAAAGGCGCGTGGCGTGGACTATGAGATTACCTTCTTTTCTAAAGAAGAACTGGCCATTCAGGCCGTGATCAATGGACAAGCTGACCTGGGCGTAGGTACGCCCTACTCCATCATTCAAAAGTCCAAAGCGCCTATGCGCATCTTGTTTCAGGGCACCCGTCTGGTTTTCTTCCCGGTGGTCGACAGCAAGTACAAAAACTGGAAAGACCTTGAAGGCCAACCCTTCACATTCCATGCGCGCGGCACCGGAACGGAAGCTATTGGTAACATCATCGCCAAACGCGAAGGCATCAAGTTCGGCGACCGCAGCTATGTGCCCGGCTCTGAAAATCGCGCCATCGGTATGCTCAAAGGTCAGATCAAAGCCACAATTTTGGACCTGGCCAACAAGAACCAGCTGATGGCCAAAGCAGCCCCTGGTCAATTCACCATCCTGCCAGGCGTGTCCAATCCAGCATCTGACGAAACCCTGTTCGCAGGGATGGACTGGATCAAAAAGAACGAAGGTCAAGCCGACATCATCGTTGCCGAGTTCTACAAGCTTTGGAACGAGATGAACAGCAACCCCGGCATCATCGAGCAAGAGCGCGTCAAGTACAAATTGATGATGGACCAGCCTAAGGAAATTCTCGCTGGCGTGACCGACTTCTACAAAGTCAGTGTCAAAGAGGGCATCTTCTCGCCCATCGGCGGCGGCGTAGATGTTGCCAAGAGTGATTTCGAGTTCTACACCGAAGCCGGCCAAATGCAAGGCCCTGTCTCATCGCTCAAAATTGAAGATTTCTGGTACCTCTCTCCGCTGGACAAGGCACGTAAAGCCGCAGGCAAATAATCCAGCCTAGTTCCGAGCCCAAAAATCGGGGGGCATGCCATATGCCCCCCTTTTTTCGGCTGAACCTGAACAAAAGAATCCGAATGTCTGCCTTTAAAAGTTTTTTCCTCAAACTAGTCTCTTTTCTTGCAGTGATCCTGGCCTGGGAATATGCCGGGCGTGCGGGTATCAGCGCAGCACTCCCCTCTTTTACGGAAACCATGTCCGCCATGCTGTCGCTGACTCTCGACGGCTCTTTGGGTACGGCTTTTGCCAAGACCCTGTACCCGCTGGCCATCGGCTTGCTGGCGTCCATTTTTATAGGTGTTTCTCTGGGCATGGCCATGGGCTTGAAAGATTCGGCCGAATGGCTTTTTTCGCCTATCTTCATCGTCGCGCAAGCAGCGCCGCTGGCCGCCTTGATTCCCGTTCTGACCTTTGCCTATGGCATTGGTGTCACGGCAAAAATTTTCACGGTGTGCATCATGGCCATGCCCGTGATCGTGCTGAACACTTTGGGCGCTGTACGCAACACCCCCGGCTCCTTGATTGAAATGGCCAGGTCGTTTCAGGGTACACGCATGCAAGTCATAGGCAAGGTGATCTTGCCGTCTGCCAGTCCTTTGATTTTTGTAGGCCTGCGCCTGGGTTGTGCGTCGGGCTTTATCGGCATCATCCTGGCAGAACTGCTGATCACGCCCACCGGTATAGGCGACATCATTTCTTACAGCCAATCTGTGGCTGATTACGACAAGATGTATGCCGCAATTTTCGCAATCATTGTTTCTTCAGTGTTGTTCATTGAGCTGCTGGAAAAAATTGAGCAAGTGATGTTCAAGCCCGAAAAACGTAACTGACTTTAGCCAAAGCCAATCTTCAATACCTCCATGACCACCAGCATTCCCACACCCATCGTTCAAGTTAAGAACGTTAAAAAAGTCTATCCGGGCGGCGTCGAAGCACTCAATGACATCTCGCTTGATTTCCCCGAAGGCAAACTGACCACCTTGCTAGGCCCTTCTGGCTGCGGCAAAACAACCCTGCTCAAAATCATTGCCGGCCTGCTCGAGCCGAGCAGTGGTGAGGTGTTGGTCGACGGACGGCACATCACCGGACCCGGGCCGGAGCGCGCTTTTGTATTTCAGGACTTCGCTTTGATGCCCTGGGCGACCGTGATTCGCAACGCTGCATTCGGGCTTGAGCTGGCCGGCGTGAACCGCACAGAGCGCGAAGCCGTTGCTGAAAAATACCTGCACACCGTTGGCTTGAAGGGCTTTGAAAACAAGTACCCGCATGAACTCTCGGGCGGTATGCGTCAACGCGTTGGTCTGGCACGTGCGCTGGCCGTCAATGCCAAAGTGCTGCTGATGGACGAGCCTTTTTCAGCTGTCGATGAACAGACCCGTCGTAAATTCCAGGAAGATATGCTCAGCCTGGTGAAAAATGAGCAAAAAACTTTCATCTTTGTGACGCACAGCATTGAGGAAGCCGTTTACGTTTCTGATCGCATTGTCTTGCTGCACCGCCGGCCCAGCAGAGTGTCCGAAATCATTGAGCCGAAGATTGTTCGAAACGTTGACCCGGAAATGATCCGCCGCCAGCCAGAGTACCTGGATGCGGTTGAAAACATCTGGCAAAGCTTGAAGAAATTTCTGGATTGAGGTGAACCATGCTTTTCAAAGGTTACCGAATCCCGCTTTTTTCATCGCTCATCATTTGGGCCGTGCTATGGGAAATAGTGGGTCATACCGAATACGGACTGATTCTGCCGCCGCTGACCAAAATTTTTGAGCGGATTATTGAGATCGTACCCACGCCATCTTTTGCAACGGCGCTCTTCATCACCGGCAAGGCCTTTTTGCTTGGGAATTTGATCGCGATTGGTATCGGCGTGCCTATGGGCGTGCTGATGGGCCGCGTGAAAATTGCTGACTCGCTTATCCTGCCCTGGGTCAACCTGTTTTTGTCAGCCCCGCTCTCGGCACTGGTGCCTGTGATCATGGTGCTGGCAGGTATTGGCGAGGTCACCATCGTGTTGACGGTCGTGTTATTTGCCATCTGGATCATCGCGCTCAATGCGCGTGCCGGGGTGTTGAACATACCGCCGTCTCTGGTGGAGATGTCCCGAAGCTTTGGAGCAACGCCTTACCAGTCTTTCGTTAACATCTATATCTGGGCAGCGCTGCCTGAGATTTTGGCCGGCATACGACTGGGCATGATTCGCGCCGTCAAGGGCGTGATCATCGGTCAACTCCTGATTTCAGTCGTCGGCTTTGGCACCTTGTTTGAGGTTTATGCCTCACACTTTCTGATGGAACACTTCTGGGCCTTGATTCTGGTGATTTTTTCTTTTGCATTCACCATCAATGAAGTTCTGGCCTGGACAGAACGCAAGATCAGTTATTACGCCTCCTCCCGTTAATTTTTAAAGGAAATAAAAAAATGTCCAGCTCCAACACCAACTACGTCTTTGCCCCGCCAGCCACCGTGTCGGTTGGCGTGGTCGGCGAGTCCGCCCGTTATCCCGTTCGCCGCATTTACTGCGTAGGCCGCAACTACGCAGAACATGCGCGCGAAATGGGCCATGACCCTGACCGTGAACTGCCATTTTTCTTTCAGAAAAATCCCGATAACCTGGTGCTCGATAACAAAGATTTCCCTTACCCGACCATGACCAGCAATCTTCATCACGAAATTGAACTCGTGGTGGCCATGGGCCAGGGAGGCCGCGATATTCAGGCAGCCAATGCGCTCGCACATGTCTACGGCTACGCCTTGGGCATCGACCTGACGCGGCGCGATTTGCAAAACGAAGCTAAAAAAACCGGTCGTCCCTGGGAGATCGGCAAAGCTTTCGAACATTCAGCGCCGATGACGGACATCACGCCCGCCACCAAGTCGGGGCACTTGAGCAAGGGTGCGATCTGGCTCAAAGTCAATGGTGAAGTGCGTCAGCAAAGCGATCTGACACAGCTGATCTGGAACATTCCGGAAATCATCGCCCACCTGTCAGCCATCTTCGAGTTGCGCGCCGGTGACCTGATCATGACCGGCACGCCAGCCGGTGTGGCAGCTGTCAAGCCCGGGGATGTCATGGAAGGCTACTGCGAAGGCGTTGGCACTATCATCACCAAAGTGGTTTAAGCGCCAACCGCTTTGGCTGTCGCTAAGCCCTGCACAGTTGTTACAACTGTGCAGGGCTTTTTTTTCTGAAGTCGCCCCTTGCAGCAGGGCGGTAGACTCGCACCAACTCTTATTCTTACAAGTCCCCAATGCCTTTTGAAATCTTGCTGATCATTGAACTCGCCCTGCTCGGCATTTGCACCGGTTTTTTATCCGGTCTACTGGGAATCGGGGGGGGCATGATCATGGTGCCTTTTCTCACCTTCTTGCTGACATCCAAAGGCTATCCCGACGAATACACCGTCAAGATTGCTGTTGCCACTTCCCTGGCCACCATCTGCCTGACATCCCTGTCATCACTGCGCGCCCATCACAGCCGAGGTGCTGTTCTATGGCCCATCGTGAAAGTACTGGCGCCCGGTATTTTGCTGGGATCGCTGGTCGGCGCGCAACTGGCTGCGGCGCTGCCGGGTAAATTGCTGGGCATTCTTTTTGCTGTTTTCGTGGCATTTTCTGCGACGCAAATGTTCTTGGACCGCAAACCCAAAGCCAGTCGCACCCTGCCCGGTCCGCTGGGCACCTTTGGCGTCGGGTGGGTGATTGGCATGTTGTCCGCACTGGTGGGGGCCGGCGGCGCTTTTGTGTCCGTGCCTTTCATGACCTGGTGTAACGTGAAGATTCATGACGCAGTAGGTACATCTTCGGCCTTGGGCTTTCCCATTGCACTGGGGGGCACGGTGGGCTATATCTGGGCGGGTCTTGATATGCCCAGCATGCCGCCGGGCTCCTTAGGCTACTTGTACATGCCCGGGTTGATCGTCATTTCCATGGCCAGCGTCTGCACTGCACCCCTGGGGGCCCGGACAGCGCACCGTATGGACATACGCCCATTGAAAAAAGTATTCGCCTCAGTTCTTTATGTGCTGGCAGCTTACTTTTTGTTGCGTTAATTCGCTTTGAAGCTTGTCAACGGCTTGCAAAATTACGAGTGTTAACCCTAGTTCGGCTTAAATAATTCTGCAATCTTGACCCGAATCAAGAGGGTTTAGATACGATTAGGAAGACCATGCAAGCCTGACACGCTCAGGCATGGGGATCTACAAAATTCCTCTGCAAGATACGTTACACATCAATAGGGAGACAACGCGATGAAAACCAGATTTGCACAAATGGGACAACACCTGACAGCCGTAGCCGCTGTAGCCATCTCGGCTGCAGCCATGCTGGCTTCAACAGCACATGCGGCCTGGGAGCCCACCAAACCGGTTGAGTTTGTCGTACCAGCCGGCACCGGTGGCGGCGCTGACCAGATGGCCCGCTTTATTCAAGGCGTTGTCATCAAGCACAAGCTGATGTCGCAACCCATGATCGTGGTCAACAAGGCCGGCGGCGCGGGTGCAGAGGGTTTCCTGGAGATCAAGGGCGCCAAGGGTGACCCGCACAAGATCGTCATCACACTGTCGAACCTGTTCACCACACCCATGGCCACCGGCGTGCCTTTCAGCTGGAAAGACATGACACCCGTTTCTATGCTGGCACTCGACCAGTTTGTGCTGTGGGTCAATGCTGACACGCCCTATAAAACCGCTAAAGAATACATCGCCGCAGTCAAAGCTGCAGGCCCTTCAAAAATGAAAATGGGCGGCACCGGCTCCAAGCAGGAAGACCAGATCATCACGGTCGCCATTGAAAAAGCCACCGGTACCAAGTTCATTTATGTTCCGTTTCAAGGCGGTGGTGCAGTGGCCGTCCAGTTGGTCGGCAAACACATTGACTCGACGGTGAACAACCCGATTGAAGCAGTTGCCCAGTGGCGCGCTGGATCGCTGCGTGCGCTTTGCGTGTTTGATGACAAGCGCATGAGCTACAAAGCCAAGGTGACTGACACCATGGCCTGGAGTGATATCCCCACCTGCATGGAGTCGGGCATTCCGATGGACTACCAGATGCTGCGCGGCATTTTCATGCCTGCAGGTGTGACGGCTGATCAGCGTGCTTACTACGTTGAATTGATGCGCAAAATCCGCGCTACCCCGGACTGGATTGACTTCATGGAAAAAGGTGCTTTCAACCAGACCACCATGTCAGGCGCTGAGTACGAAAAATGGGTTGCCGCTGCGGAAGCCACCCACCTGAATTTGATGAAAGAAGCGGGCTTTCTTGCCAAGTAAAGCAGCCTGCGCTTAGCCAACTCAAAGAGTGATGCCGGTCTGATAGGGCATCACTTTTTTACGCCTGATTCGCACCCGGCGACAGGCAAGTTTCATTTCATCTGCAGGAGCAGTTTCCATGTCTTCAAGTGATAGAACAGACCCCGCCGCTTCCAAGGGACCCGCCACCTACATCGTGGATGCAGTGGTTGCCGTCATTGTCTTTTTCATCGGGGCGGTGGTTATTTTTGGCAGTCGCAAGCTTGGCGCCGAATGGACCAGCGACGGTCCGGGTTCGGGCTATTTCCCCTTTTATATCGGCCTGCTCATGTGCATCTCCGGCGCCGGTGTTTTTTACCAGGCGCTATTCAGTAAAAAGGCCAAGCGCAATACAGATGAGTTTGTCGATGGCGAACAACTCAAGCGCGTGCTGTCGGTGTTGCTGCCGGCTGCTGTCTATGTGCTGGCCGTCCAATTCATTGGTCTGTATATCGCCTCGGCCATTTACATCGCCTTGTTCATGGTGATCCTGGGTAAATTCTCCTGGATCAAAAGCATCGGCATTGCGCTGTGCGTCAACGTGCTTTTTTTCTTGATGTTTGAAGTCTGGTTCAAGGTGCCGCTTTTCAAAGGCACTTTCGACATGCTGAGTTTTCTTGGCTATTGATCGCAACGTATAACGATCACTGAATCACTCAAACACTGCATGCCGGGTGAACCCGGCCAATTAGTCTCTCGGAGTTCAAGAAAATGGATGAAATAAATTCGCTTCTTCAGGGGTTTGCAGTTGTACTGACCCCCATGAACATGCTGCTGATGATCGTCGGCATTGTGCTTGGCGTGTTGATCGGCGTGTTGCCCGGGCTGGGCGGCGCCAACGGCGTGGCCATCTTGCTGCCGCTGACCTTCACGATGACGCCGACCTCGGCCATCATCATGCTGTCCTGCATTTACTGGGGCGCTTTGTTTGGCGGCGCGATCACTTCGATCCTGTTCAACATACCGGGTGAGCCGTGGTCTGTGGCGACCACCTTTGACGGTTACCCCATGGCGCAGCAAGGCCGCGCTGGCGAAGCCCTGACGGCAGCTTTCACCTCCTCCTTCATCGGCGCCTTTGTGGCCGTGGTGATGATCACCTTTTTGGCACCCCTGGTCGCTAAATTTGCACTGAAATTCGGCCCGCCTGAGTTTTTTGCGGTGTACCTGCTGACCTTTTGCAGTTTTGTGGGCATGGGCAAAGGCTCACCTTTCAAAATTTTGGCCTCTATGACTTTGGGCTTTGCCCTGGCATCTGTGGGCATGGACACCGTGACAGGCCAACTCCGTCTGACTTTTGGCTGGACAGAACTGATGCGTGGCTTTGACTTCTTGATCGCTGTGATTGGCCTGTTCGGTATCGGCGAGATTCTGCTTTCTATGGAAGAAGGCCTGGCTTTTTCCGGCAAACACGCCAAACTCGATCCGAAGGTGGTACTGGCCACCTGGAAAAAATTGCCGCAGTACTGGATGACTTCCGTGCGCAGCTCTTTGGTTGGCATATGGATGGGGATCACACCCGGCGGCGCAACGCCGGCCTCTTTCATGAGCTACGGTCTGGCTAAGAAAATGTCCAAGGATGGCAATAAGTTCGGCACCGGTCAGATTGAAGGCGTGATCGCGCCGGAAACCGCAGCCCATGCCGCTGGCACCAGCGCCCTGCTGCCCATGCTGGCGTTGGGCATTCCAGGTTCGCCGACAGCCGCCGTGTTGCTCGGTGGCTTGCTGATTTGGGGCCTGCAGCCCGGCCCCTTGCTTTTCGTTGAACAAAAAGACTTCGTCTGGGGCCTGATCGCCAGCATGTACCTGGGTAACCTGGTCGGCCTGCTGGTGGTGCTGAGCACAGTCCCCTTGTTTGCCTCGATCCTGCGCATTCCGTTTTCCATCATTGCGCCGGTGATCATCGTGATCTGCGCCATCGGCGCTTACACCGTGCACTCGGCCATGCTGGACATCTGGTTCATGCTGATCTTCGGCGTCATGGGCTATATGTTCAAAAAGCTGGACTACCCGCTGGCGCCACTGGTACTGGCATTGGTGTTGGGCGACAAAGCCGAAGACTCCTTCCGCCAGTCGATGCTGCTCTCACAAGGGGAGTTGGGCATCATGTACTCCAACTACCTCGTCGGCAGCATCACCACCCTGGCCTTGATTTTGTTGCTCTGGCCGCTGATTTCTAAAGGGCTGAACCTCATCCGGCCTGCCAAAAAAGACGAATTCGAGGCAGACAGACCGGTCGATTGATGCTGTGCTGAGCGCTTGATACAAAAAAGGCCATCGCAATCTTGTCGCGATGGCCTTTTTGATAGGTGCAGACCGCTCAGTCCTTAAATTTTGCCGCGCTGCTTGAGACGGCTTAAGGTTTCGGCAGACAGATTCAGGTAAGAAGCAAGTTCTTTTTTAGGAATACGCTCAAACAGCTCAGGGTGCTTGCGCAAAAACCGCTTCACCCGGCCTGGCGCATCGAGCAAATGCAAGGTGATGGTGTGGGCCATGATTTCGCTCATCAAGCGCATCACCGAATACTCAAAAGACTGTTTGATACTGTCGTGCCGCGCCAGAAATGAAGCCCAGTCCACCAAAGCCAGCTTGGCAACCCGAACTTTAGTCACGCAAACCGTGCTGTACGGCGTTGGCGTACCCAAACGCCAAGCCGCGTAGCTGGTTTCCATGTCGCGTTCATCGGCAAAGCGAAGAATCATCTCTTTGCCGGCCTGATTGGTGACGACGCGCTTGAGAATGCCTTCCAAAATGAAATACTGCTCCATCTCGTGCACACCTTGCTCGAGCAAGGAATCGCCTTTATGGCAGTCCACAACCACCAGCAGCGCCTCAAGTTCGGCGGTTTGGGCTGCTGTGATGCCTTGGAGAACGGTGTTTTGCCCCAACTGGACACGAATGACGTTTCTGTCAGGATGATCAACGAGGGATGACATGTTTAAGGAAATGGGCCGCAAGCAAAAAACCAACCCGCTTACAGGGCTCAAAACAGGGAAAATTGACCGTGGTCAATGGTCTGTAAAACGTCGGCCCCTATGATAACGCCATGTGAAAAGTGACCCGTTCTGCGTCTGTCACAGCCGGTTTACCCACATGCGCCGCTAACCCCGACCGTCGACAAATAAGAGACCTTGCCTCATGACCAACGAAACAACAACGCAGGAACAAACTGACGGCTTTAGCCTCGTCATTGATGCCCTGAAACTCAACGACATTGACACGATTTTTGCCCTGCCAGGCATCCCGATCACCGATCTGACGCGCAAAGCACAAGCCGCCGGCATACGCATGATCTCTTTTCGTCACGAGCAGCACGCCGGTAACGCAGCCGCGGCGGCCGGTTTCCTGACGCAAAAGCCAGGGATTTGCCTGACGGTTTCAGCCCCGGGCTTTCTCAACGGCCTGACGGCGCTGGCCAATGCCACCACCAACTGCTTCCCGATGATTTTGATCAGCGGCTCCAGCGAGCGCGAGATTGTCGACCTGCAGCAAGGTGACTACGAAGAGATGGACCAGCTGGCCATTGCCAAGCCGCTTTGCAAGGCAGCTTTCAGGGTGTTGCACGCACAAGATATCGGCGTAGGCATTGCTCGCGCCATCCGCTCTGCGCTCTCAGGCCGCCCGGGTGGCGTTTACCTGGACCTGCCGGCCAAGCTGTTTTCACAGACCATGGACGCCCTGGAGGGCAAGCGCTCGCTGATCAAAGTTGTGGACCCCGCACCGCGCCAGATTCCGGCGGCAGACGCCGTCAAGCGCGCTCTGGACCTGCTCAAAGGAGCCAAACGGCCTCTCATTATTTTGGGCAAGGGTGCGGCCTATGCGCAGGCTGACGCCGACATACGCACGCTCATCGAGAAATCCGGTATCCCCTACCTGCCCATGTCCATGGCCAAGGGTCTGCTGCCCGATACACACGAGCAGTCGGCATCTGCCACACGCTCTTACGTGCTGGCCGAAGCCGACGTTGTCATGCTGGTCGGCGCCCGTCTGAACTGGCTGCTGTCGCACGGCAAGGGCAAGACCTGGGGTACACCGGAATCCAAAAAATTCATCCAGATCGACATTTCGCCCACCGAGATGGACTCCAACGTGCCGATTCAAGCACCGCTGGTGGGTGATATCGGCTCCTGCGTGTCTGCGCTGCTGGCCGGCATGGGCAGCAACTGGGCCAAGCCACCGGCTGACTGGACGTCTGCTGTCACGGAGCGCAAAGACAAAAACCTGGCCAAGATGGCCGCCACGCTGGCGCTGAACCCGGCCGTCATGAACTTCCACAGCGCGCTGAATGTGGTGCGCAATGCGGTGCGTGAGCGGCCTGACGCCGTGGTCGTCAATGAAGGCGCTAACACCCTCGACTTTGCCCGGAGCATTGTCGACA
>CANIDW010000009.1 GCA_947466165.1 Comamonadaceae bacterium
AGAGTTCAACATCCTGCTGGCGCACACACCGGGCGCCGAAGGGGAGGAGGGCCATGACGGCCCCGTCATCATCGACCTGCCGCAGGCGGTGGACGCGGCCGGCAACAACCACGCGCAGCGCATGCTGATGCGTGACGTGACCAACTTGCGCGACTTTTTTGGTCAGTTTGCACCCGAGCTGCTGACCACCCAGTACGGCGCCGAGATGTGGAGCCTGTACCAAAGCGGCCTCTTGAGCAACGAGACGCCGCTGACCGGCCACTACGAACGTGCCCATGCCGACGTGGACATGCAGGCCGTGCTGCGCGAGATTGACGACGCCCGGGCTGAAGACGCCGCCCGGCGTCTGCGCATGGCCGCGGCCTAGATTTTTCGCTGTTCGCGCCGGACGGGTCTGCAAAAAGTCCGTTCACAATCCGTGTATTAAAGAAAGAACACGCACAGATGGCAATTCAATGGTTTCCCGGTCACATGCACTTGACCAAAAAAGCCATCAGCGAGCGGATCAAGGAAATTGATGTCGTGATCGAGCTGCTGGACGCCCGCCTGCCCGGCTCCAGTGCCAACCCGATGCTGGCCGAACTCACGGGCGGCAAGCCGGCGCTCAAGGTGCTCAACAAGCAAGACCTGGCCGACCCGACGCGCACGTCGCTCTGGCTGGAGCACTACAACAGCCAGCCGGGCACGCGGGCCATCGGGCTGGACGCCAGCATGAGCACGCCGGCCAAGGCTTTGATCGAGGCCTGTCATCTGCTGGCGCCCACGCGCGGCAGCATGGTCAAGCCCATGCGCGTGCTGATTTGCGGTATTCCCAACGTCGGTAAATCGACGCTGATCAACACGCTCACCGGCAAGCGCGCCACCAAAACCGGTGACGAAGCGGGTGTCACCAAAATTGAGCAGCGCATCGTGCTGGCCGATGGTTTTTATTTGTTCGACACGCCGGGCATGCTGTGGCCGCGCATCATCGTCGCCAAGAGCGGCTACAACCTGGCGGCCAGCGGCGCCATCGGCCGCAATGCATTCAACGAAGAAGAGGTGGCGTTGGAGCTGCTGGACTACCTGATCCCGAACTACCCTGATCTGCTCAAAGCCCGTTACAAGGTTGAGCTGCCGGCCGGCACCACCGACGAGCAGTTGCTCGAGGAGATCGGTCGCAAGCGCGGCGCGGTGTTAAGCAAAGGCCGCATCAATTTGCAAAAAGCTGCTGAGATCGTGATTTACGAGTTCCGCCAGTCCACCCTGGGGCGTATCACGCTGGAGACGCCGCCGGAGTTCGCGCAGTGGCTGGCCGCCGGGCAAAAGCTGGATGCCGAGCGGCAGGTCAAAAAAGACGAAATCGAGCTCAAGCGCCTGGTCAAGCTCAAGAAAGTACCCCGCCCGGCCAAGGTGGACAGGCGCGGCAACGAGGACTGAGCACCCGCGCTAGCGTCGTCCTTGGGCATCCAAACCTTCAGTGCCGCGGGCGCATCACGCGCCGGCCATAAGCCACGCCAAAGCCGATGCCCAGCACCAGGGCAAACCAACCCACCAGCGAAGCGTTGGCCACGATGCCCTGCATCCCCGGGGATTGGATGAAGTAGGGCGAGATCAGCACCCCCAGGCCGATCAGCACACACAGCACGGCTTTAAAAAGCAACTCCTTGTCGGCTTGTGCGCTCTTGGCGTTGGTCAGCGGGCGGGTGGGTTCTTGAGGCAGGGGCATGAAGGGGGGGTCCGTGTCTGAGTGAATGCGATGGGCAAGGATAGCGGTTTTCATGAGCTTCACGTCGTCTGAACCCCCTGAATCCCATTCTTTTACACTTGCACTTAACCAAGGTTTGCAAGACTTTGCGTTTGATTTCACTTTAATCAACAGGAGACCCCATGAAAAGACGTCAATTCACAGCCGCTGCCCTGGCCGCCGCCACCTTTGCCGCAGCGCTGCCGGCAATGGCGCAAGACAACACATTCAAGATCGGCTTGATCCTGCCCATGACCGGTCAACAAGCCAGCACCGGCCGGCAGATCGAAGCGGCCGCACGTCTTTACATGGCACAAAACGGCGATACCGTGGCCGGTAAAAAAATCCAGCTGATCGTCAAAGACGACACCTCACTGCCTGACACCACGCGCCGCCTGGCTCAGGAGCTGGTGGTCAACGACAAGGTCAATGTGCTGGCCGGCTTTGGTATCACGCCTTCGGCCCTGGCCACGGCACCGATTGCCACGCAGTCCAAAACGCCGTTGGTGGTGATGGCCGCCGCCACTTCCAGCATCACTGAGGCTTCCCCTTACATCATTCGCACCAGCTTCACGCTGCCGCAGGTGTCTGTGGCGCTGGCCGACTGGGCGCCCAAAAACGGCATCAAAAAAGTGGTGACACTGGTGTCGGACTACGGCCCGGGCATTGACGCTGAGAAATTTTTCAAAGACCGCTTGACCTTTAACGGCGGCCAGGTCACCGAGGCCTTGCGCGTGCCCATGCGCAACCCGGACTTCGCCCCTTTCCTGCAAAAAGTTCGTGACATGAAGCCCGATGCCATGTTTGTGTTTGTGCCCTCCGGCGCGGGCGCGGCGGTCATGAAGCAGTTTCTGGAGCGCGGCATGGACAAGGCCGGCATCAAGATGATCGCCACGGGCGACGTGACTGATGACGACCAGTTGAACGACATGGGTGACGGTGCCCTGGGTGTGGTGTCTTCGCACCACTACTCTGCGGCTCATCCTTCGGCTGCCAACAAAAAATTTGTAGAAGCCTTCGGCAAAGCCAACAAAGGCATGCGTCCGAACTTCATGGCTGTGGGTGGCTATGACGGCATGCGCGTGATCTACGAAGCGCTGCGCGCTGCCAAGACCACCGGCAAGGCCATGCCCACGGGCGACGCCCTGCTGGCCGCCATGAAGGGTCAGATTTTCGAAAGCCCGCGCGGCCCGATCTTCATCGACGCGCAAACCCGCGACGTCGTGCAAAACGTCTACCTGCGCAAGGTCGAAAAGAAAGACGGCCAGTTGTACAACGTTGAATTCGATGTGATCAAGGACGTTAAAGACCCTGGCAAGACCCGGTAAATTGTTGGCGCTACCTGTAGCCATGTGCAGTTTTTCTACAAACTGTGCATGGCTTTTTTCTGAGCTCAATTTGTCATGCTGACGATTCTTTTTGACGGTGTTGCCTACGGCATGCTGCTGTTCATTCTGGCCGTGGGGCTGGCTGTGACCATGGGGCTGATGAATTTCATCAACCTGGCCCACGGTGCTTTTGCCATGGCCGGCGGCTACATCACCGTGCTGCTGATGCAGCGCATGAATGTGCCTTTTCTGGTCTGCCTGCCACTGGCTTTTCTGGGCGCAGCCCTGATGGGCGCACTGCTCGAGCGCACGCTGTACCGGCCCATGTACAACAAACCGCACCTGGACCAGGTGCTTTTTTCCATCGGGCTGGTGTTCATGGCGGTGGCCAGCGTGGATTATTTTCTGGGCTCGTCCCAGCAAAACATTCACCTGCCGGTCTGGCTCAAGGGCCGTACCGAGATCGGCAGCGATGCCTTCATGCTCGGCATGGGGCATTACCGGCTGTTCATCATTGCCGTTTGCGCGGCGCTCACCGTGGCGCTGCAGTATGTGCTGACGAAAACCCGGTTTGGCAGCCGTCTGCGCGCCTCTGTCGATGACCAGCGCGTGGCCGCCGGTCTGGGTATCAATGTGAACCTGGTGTTTTTATCCACCTTTGCCGTGGGCTCCGGCCTGGCCGGTCTGGGCGGTGCGCTGGGCGCCGAGGTGCTGGGGCTGGACCCGACCTTTCCGCTCAAGTTCATGGTGTATTTTTTGATCGTGGTGGCGGTGGGTGGCACCTCGTCGATCACCGGCCCTTTGCTCGCCGCGCTGCTGCTCGGTATTGCCGATGTGGCGGGCAAATACTACATACCCAAGCTGGGTGCTTTCATTGTGTACAGCCTGATGATCGCGATTCTGATCTGGCGCCCGCAAGGCCTGTTTGTGCGCAAGGCGGGCAAGTGACATGCAGAGCCTGAACGCACAAGCTTCGCTGTTGCAGCAAAGCCGCATCAAACCGCTGGAGCTGGTATTTTGGCTGCTGGCCTTTGCGGCGCCGGTGCTCACGCCCGGGCATGCGCTCATCATCAATGAGATCGCCATCGTGGCCTTGTTCGCCATCTCGCTAGACATCATCCTGGGTTACACCGGCATTGTCTCGCTGGGCCACGCTGCCTTCTTTGGCCTGGGTGGCTACGCAGCGGCGCTGTTTGCCAAACACGTCATGCCCGACCCGCTGGTCGGCCTGGCGGTCGGCATCGCGGCGGCCACGCTGCTGGGTCTGATTGCTTCGTTGACGATTCTGCGCGGCAGCGACCTCACGCGCCTGATGGTCACGCTGGGCCTGGGCTTGATCCTCATGGAACTTGCCAACAAGCTCGACTGGCTGACCGGCGGCGCCGATGGTTTGCAGGGCGTGGTGATGGGGCCCATCCTGGGCCGCTTCGAGTTTGACTTGTCGGGCCAGACCGCCGCTTACTACTCTCTGAGTGTGTTGCTGGTTTTCTTTGTGTTGCTCAGGCGCGTGACGCAGTCACCGCTGGGTGCCACGCTGATGGCCATCCGCGACAACCGGCTGCGCGCCATGTCCATCGGTATTCCGGTCAATGCCCGCCTCACGCTGGCCTACACGTTAGCCGCTGCGGTGGCCGGTGCGGCCGGTGCACTGATGACCCAGACCACCGGATTTGCCTCACTCGACCTGTTTGAGTTTCACCGCTCTGCCGATGTCCTCTTGATTCTGGTGATAGGCGGCACCGGCTGGTTGTATGGCGGCGTGGCTGGCGCCATTGTCTTCAAGCTGATGCAGGATTTCCTGTCGTCCATCACGCCGCAGTACTGGATGTTCTGGATCGGTCTCTTTCTGGTGGTGCTGGTGCTGGTCGGGCGGGACCGCCTGATCCGCCCCTGGACCTGGCTGGGTGCTGGCCGCAAGGGTCAATCATGAGCGCAGCCCTGCACCACAAGGCCGCCACGGCCAGCGAAACTGTGCTGTCAGCCCAGGGGCTGGAGATGCGCTTTGGCGGCATCGTGGCCACCAATTGCGTCAACCTGGACCTGAAAAAGGGCGCACGGCACGCGTTGATCGGGCCCAACGGCGCCGGTAAAACCACCTTCATCAACCTGCTCACCGGCGTGTTGCAGCCAAGCGCCGGTCGCATCGTGCTGGAAGGCGAGGACATCAGCACGCTGGCGCCCAACGAGCGTGTCGGGCGTGGAATGGTGCGCACCTTCCAGATCAACCAGCTGTTTGACAGCATGACCCCCTTGCAGACGCTGGCGCTGGTGGTCTCCCAGCGCTCGGGTCTGGGGCGCCGCTGGTGGTCATCTCTGGGGCACAACGCGCAGGTGGCTCAGCGCTGTGAAGAACTGCTCACCAAATTCCATCTGGCTGAGGTGATGAACCAGCGCACGCGCGAGCTGGCCTACGGTAAGCGGCGGCTGTTGGAAATCGCTATTGCCCTGGCCTGCGAGCCGCGCGTCCTGCTGCTGGACGAGCCGGTGGCCGGCGTGCCGGCCGGCGAGCGCGAAGAGCTGTTGCAAACCGTGGCTGCTTTGCCGGCCGATGTGTCGGTGCTCTTGATCGAGCATGACATGGATCTGGTTTTCAGCTTTGCGACGCGCATGACGGTGCTGGTCAACGGCGCTGTGCTGACAGAAGGCACACCGCAAGAGATCGCGGCCGACCCGCGGGTCAAAGCTGTTTACCTGGGCCACGGTGAAGGCGCCGGCCTATGAGCGAGCTGCTACGCGTCGACAATTTAAGCGCCGGCTATGGTCAGGCGGTGGTTCTCAGCGGCGTCAGCCTCAGTCTGGACGAAGGCCAGACGCTGGCCCTGCTTGGGCGTAACGGCACCGGCAAGACAACCTTGATCAACACCCTGGCTGGTGCCACGCGCCAGCACGGCGGCAGCATCATGCTGGCAGGCCGCGCCCTGCACACGCTGGCTCCTTACGAACGTGCTGCCGCCGGCATCGGCTGGGTGCCGCAAGAGCGCAATATTTTCAAGTCGCTCACGGTGCATGAAAACCTGACCGCCGTGGCGCGCCCCGGCAAGTGGACGCCGGACAGCGTTTACGCTATGTTCGGCCGGCTTGCAGAGCGCAAAGGCAATCTGGGCACGCAACTCTCGGGTGGTGAGCAGCAAATGCTGGCAGTCGGTCGCGCGTTGGTGCTCAACCCGCGCCTCTTGCTGCTCGACGAGCCACTCGAAGGCCTGGCACCCATCATTGTGGAAGAGCTGCTGCGGGCGATACGCCGCATCACGCGCGAAGAGGGCCTGTCGGCCATCATCGTTGAGCAGCATCCGCAGGCGGTGCTGGCCATTTCAGACCACGCCGTGGTGCTGGACCGCGGCAGCGTGACGCATGCGGGCAGTGCGCAAGCGCTGCAGCAAAACCCTGAATTGTTAGAGCACTTGCTGGGCGTTGCGCGCTGAGCTGAGCCTGCTGTTTCAGGCCTGGGCAGCGCCCAGTTGCCGCGCCAGCAGCACGGCCACATGCACCGCCTCGCGCTGCGCGCCGTCCTTGATCTGGTGCCGGCAACTGGTGCCGTCGGCCACCACCATGGCGTCTGGCTGGGCGCGCACTGCCGGCAGCAGGCTGAGCTCGGCCATTTGCATGGACACCTCGTAGTGGCTGGCCTCATAACCAAAGCTGCCGGCCATGCCGCAGCAGCTCGATTCGATGAGTTCTGGCTTGGCGCCCGGAATCAGCTTGAGCACGTCCATCACCGGGCTGATCGCGCCAAAGGCTTTTTGGTGGCAGTGGCCGTGCAGCAAGATCGCCTGATCAATGGCTTGCAGACGGGCTTTGAGCGATTCGAGCTGGCCGGCCGCAGCTTCTCGGGCCATAAATTCTTCAAACAGCATGGCTTGCTCGCTGATGGCTTGGGCCTGCGGCCCAAGGTTCATCACTAAAAACTCGTCTCTCAAGGTGAGCAGGCAAGACGGCTCCAGTCCGACAATGGGAATGCCTTTCTCAGCAAAAGGCCAGAGCGCTGCCATCAACTCGCCGGCCTTGGCCTTGGCTTGGGCCAGCATGCCGGTGGCCAGGTAGGTGCGGCCGCAGCACAGGTGTTTGCCATCGGCTTGCGCCTTGCCGGCTACATGGACTGTGTAGCCCGCTGCTTGCAGCACTTGCAGGGCAGCACGTGCATTGCCGGCCTCAAAGCTGCCGTTGAAGGTGTCAACGAACAGCACCACCGGCCTGGCGGCGGCCAGCACTTGCGCGCGCGTGGCGCCGGTGTTGGCGGTGTTGAAAAAATGCTGTGACTGCCATTGCGGCAAGCGGCGCCGGGCTGAAAAGCCCAGCAGCATTTCGCTCAGCGCGGCCAGGCCCGGCAGTTTGTCGCGCAAATTGAGCAGCGGCGCAAAGCGGCTGGCCCAATGGGCGTAGTCCGGCAGGTGCGCTACCAGTTTGTCCTTGAGCGTGTGGCCGTGCCGCGCTTTGTAGTGGTGCAAAAACTCGACCTTCATTTTGGCCATGTCCACGCCGGTCGGGCAGTCTCGCTTGCAGCCTTTGCAGCCTACGCACAAATCCAGCGCCTCATGCACCGCTTGGCTGGTGAAGGCGTCTTGGGCCGGCAGGCCATCGAGCTGGCCCGACAGCGCCAGGCGCAGCGTGTTGGCGCGTCCGCGCGTGAGGTGTTTTTCGTCCCGCGTGACGCGGTAGCTCGGGCACATGGTGCCGGCGTCGAACTTGCGGCAGTGGCCGTTGTTGTTGCACATTTCCACCGCTTTGGCCAGTCCTTGCGCCGGGTCACCGCCGGTGCCGGGGGCGCTGGTCTGCTCGGTCACCGGGTCGTTTTGCACATCCCAGGCCCGCCAGTCCAGCGCGGTCTGGATTGGTATCACCTTGTAGCTGGGCGCATAGCGCATGAGGCTGGTGTCGTCCATCTTGGGCGGATTGATCATGCGTTCTGGGCACAGCAAATCAAGCGGGTCCATGTGCGCCTTGATACTGGCAAAGGCTTGTGTGATCTGCGGGCCGAACTGCCAGGAAATCCATTCGCCACGGCACAGCCCATCGCCGTGTTCACCGCTGTAAGCGCCCTTGAACTTGCGCACCAGAGCCGAGGCTTCTTCGGCAATCGCGCGCATTTTGGGCGCGCCGTCCCGGCGCATGTCCAGGATGGGCCGCACATGCAGCGTGCCGACCGAAGCGTGGGCATACCAGGTGCCTTTGCTGCCGTGCTTTTGAAACACTTCTGTCAGCGCGTTGGTGTACTCAGCCAGGTGTTCAAGCGGCACGGCGCAGTCTTCAATGAAGCTGACCGGCTTGCCGTCGCCCTTGAGGCTCATCATGATATTGAGGCCCGCCTTGCGCACTTCCCAGAGGTTTTTTTGCGGCGCGTCGTCCACCATCTCGACCACCGAGCCGGGCAGGCCCAACTCGCCCATGAGCTCGACCAGCTCGCGCATCCTGGGCAGCAGGTCGGCCTTGGAGGCACCTGAAAACTCGACCAGCAAGATCGCGTCGGGTTGGCCCAGCAGCGCGGTGCGCACCGTGGGCGCAAAGGCCGGGTTTTTGAGCGACAGCTCGATCATGGTGCGGTCTACCAACTCGACCGCTGACAGCCCGCCGCCGAGCTTGACGATGTGCTGCGCGGCGTCCATGGCAGCGTAAAACGTCGGGAAGTTCACCACGCCCAGCACCTTGGCGCGCGGCAGCTCACTGAGTTGCAGCGTGAGGTTTTTGGTCAGCGCCAGCGTGCCTTCGCTGCCAATGAGCAGGTGGGCCAGATTGACTGTGCCGCCACTTGTGTAGGGACGCTCGCTCTGGTTGCGAAAAATGTCCAGGTTGTAGCCACCCACGCGGCGCATGACCTTGGGCCAGCGCGCATCGATCTCCGGGGCCAGTTGCTCGGCCAGCGTGCGCACGTAGTCGCCCAGCGCGCGGGACTGGCCGGAGCTGTGCGCGTAGTCGCCCAGGCTCAAGAGCGTGCCGTCAGAGGTCCAGACCTCGGCGCCCAGCACGTTGTGAACCATGTTGCCGTAAGCAATCGAACGGCTGCCGCAGGAGTTGTTGCCGGCCATGCCGCCCAGCGTGGCCTGCGCGCTGGTCGATACATCGACCGGATACCACAACCCATGTTTTTTGAGCGCGGCGTTCAGGTGGTCCAGCACCAGCCCGGGTTCGACCACGGCCGTGCGTTCTTCTGGGTTGACGGCCAAAATTTGGCGCACGTGCTTGGAGTGGTCAATGATCAAGCCCGCGCCCACGGTCTGGCCGCACTGGCTGGTGCCACCACCACGCGCCACGATGGGCACCCCCAGATCGCGGCAAATCTCCAGCGCCAGCGTCACGTCCGCACTGCTGCGCGGCACAAAAACGCCGGCCGGCATGGCCTGGTAGATGGAGGCATCGGTGGCGTAGCGGCCGCGGTCGGCGGCCGAGAAAAGCACTTCCCCCTGTGTCTGACTGGTCAGCTGAGCGGCTAAGCGGGCCGCTACCTCGTTACTGACACGGGCTACCTGTTCGTAGGTCTGGGGGCCGGATCGGGTGACATGCAAGGGCAATGGCGCGTTCATGCCTGGGCTCCAGCCTGGCTGCGGCTGTGCAGCTGAGCCATCACCACGTCCCGCTTGTGGTTCAGGTGGCTCAGCAGTACGGCACGCATGGCGGCGGGGTCGCGCTGATCCAAAGCCTGCACCATGGCCTCGTGCTCCTTGACGGCAGCGCTCCATTTTTCGCCGTCCTGGTTGGAACGAAATCGCAGCGCCTGCAGCCTGGCGTTGACCTGGCGGTAGGTAGCGCTCAGCACCGGGTTCTTGGCCGCCGCGTTGATGGCTTCATGAATCGCTGAGTTCAGGCGGTAGTAGCCAGGCAGGTCGCGCCGCGTGAAGGCCGCGAGCATCTCGTAATGCATGGCCTTGATCTCGGCCAGTTCGGCCTCGGTGATGCGCTGTGCGGCCAGCTCGCCCGACTGGGCCTCCAGCCCTGCCATGACCTCAAAGGTGTGATGCACGTCGGATTCGCTGAGTTCGACGGCGATGGCGCCCCGGTTTGGCAGCAACTCCACCAGACCCTCGGCGGCCAGCATCTTGATGGCTTCGCGCAGTGGCGTACGCGAGACCTTCAGCACCTCGCTGAGCTCGCGCTCGTTGAGTTTGGCGCCGGGCGCAATCCGACCTTCGACCAGCATCTCGCGCAGCTGCTGGGCCACTTGCTCGTGGAGTGTGGGGCGGGAAATGGGGGGCAGTGAAATGATGTGGGCGCTCATTTTCAAATTTTGTATGCAAAAAAATCGGGAGTCAATACAAACTTGTGACCATTCACCCAAAATTATTTCATTGTTTACTGGGGTAAATACCATCACACCCCAAGGTTTGTCATCTAACAATGTATTTTGTATGCAAAAAATGAATTTTTTCGGAGCGCCTGCATGTTGACCCTCGACTTTCACCCCACTGGTCGCCACTTCCTGCAGATTCCAGGCCCTTCGCCCGTGCCCGACAGGGTGCTGCGGGCCATGAGCCTGCCCACCATTGACCACCGGGGCCCGGAGTTCGCGGCACTGGGTTTGAAGGTGCTGGGCGACATGCAGCAAGTGTTCAAGACCCGTCAGCCGGTGATGATCTACCCATCCTCGGGCACGGGTGCCTGGGAAGCCGCCATGGTCAATACGCTCAGCGCTGGCGACCATGTGCTGATGTACGAAACCGGCCACTTTGCCGCGCTTTGGAACAAGCTGGCCCTGCGCCTTAGCCTGAAAACTGAAGTCATGGCCCTGCCTGGCCCCGACGCATGGCGCTACGGCGTGCGCGCCGACCTGATTGAAGAGCGGCTCAAGGCCGACAAGGCACACAGCATCAAGGCGGTGTGCGTGGTTCACAACGAAACCTCTACCGGCGTGACCAGCGACATCGCCGCCGTGCGTCGCGCCATCGATGCCGCCAAGCACCCGGCTTTGCTCCTTGTGGACACCATCTCGGGTCTGGCCGGTGCCGACTACCGTCACGACGACTGGGGTGTCGACGTGTCCATCAGTGGCTCGCAAAAAGGGCTGATGCTGCCGCCCGGCATCAGCTTCAACGTGCTGTCGGCGCGCGCCATTGCGGCAAGTCAGCAAGCCACGCTGCCTAAGGCCTTCTGGGCCTGGGACGAGATGATCGAGATGAACAAAACCGGCTACTGGCCGACCACACCCAACACCAACTTGCTCTACGGCTTGTCAGAGGCCTGCGACATGCTCCTGGCGCATGGTCTGGAAGTGGTATTTGCACGGCACCAGCGCTGGGCCGCGGGCGTGCGCGCGGCGGTCAAGGCCTGGGGCCTGCAGATACAGTGCGCCGACCCGGCGGTTTACTCGCCCATCCTGACCGGCGTGATGATGCCCGAGGGTGTGGATGCTGACGCCGTGCGCAAGATCATCCACGAGCGCTTTGACTGCTCCCTGGGCACCGGTCTGGGCAAGATCAAGGGCAAGATGTTTCGCATCGGCCACCTCGGCGACACCAATGACCTGACGCTGCTGGGTGCGCTGGCCGGCTGCGAAATGGGCCTGAAGCTCGCTGGCGTCAAGCTGGCCGGCGCCGGCGTGCAGGCGGCCATGGACCATTTTTCAAGCCACGCCGCCGCCACGCCCTTGAGGCAGGCCGCCTGAAGGGTTACCTCATATCAACTAATTCGGAGGACTGTTTTATTTAAAAACCCCAGCTCATGCAGTCGCAATCACTGATAAATCAATTTTCTATCCCTGACACGATGTCGTGCGGGCATTCACTAATTCTTATTCGGAGAAAAATATCATGCGTCTAACTCGTAGAACCGCGCTGGCAGTCGGTATCGGCTCAATCGCTCTGGGCCGTCCGGCCTTTGCCCAGGCCTGGCAGCCGACGCGTGACGTCGAATTCGTGATTCCCTTCGGTGTGGGGGGCGGCGCTGATCTGATGGCGCGAGTCATCCAGAAGATCATCACAGATGAGCGCTTAGTGCCTGTTGCCGTCAACCCGGTGAACCGCCCCGGCGGTGGGGGTGCTGTGGGCATCGCCTATGTTGCAGCCAGCCGGCGCACCGATCCGCACACGCTGGTGCTGATCAATGGCACCACCCAAATCACGCCGATCATGGTGCCGAATGTGCGCACATTGAGCGAAGTGCGACCCATTGTGAATGTCATGCTTGATGACTTTCTTTTGTTCGTACGCGCCGACAGTCCGCACCAAACTGCCACGGCCTTCGCTGCCGCGGCCCGCACCGCCCCGGCGCGCAGCGTGAACTTCTCCACCGGCGGCACCACCGACCAGATGGCGATCACCGTCTTCGGACGCGCCGTCGGTGCCGAATTCAACATGGTGAACTTTAATTCTGGCGGTGAGGCGCTGACCGCGCTGCTAGGCGGTCATGTGCAGGCCTCGATTGGCAACCCCTTGGAATTCATGGGTCATTTGAAATCGGGCGCGGTGCGTGCTATCGGTGTGTTCCGGGATAACCGTTTTGCGGATCTGCCCAACGTGCCGACGATGAAGGAACAGGGCATCAAAGCTGAAAACTTCCAGATGTGGCGTGGCGTAGCCGTGCCGCGCCAAGTGCCTGATGCTGCTGCTGCCTATTGGACCGAAGTCATGAAGCGCGTTGTGGCGACGGAAACCTGGAAGAAGTATTTGCGTGACAACGTGGCAAGTTCTGCAACCATTGTGGGGACAGACTTCACGAACTTCCTCGCGGCGCAGGAGAAGCTGTATCGCGAATTGCTTGGCCGTCCGTCATGAAGCTGAGAATCGGGGGTGGTGATCTTCTGCTGTCACTGACTTTTGCCGCCCTCGGTCTCATTTGGGTGCTTGGCGCCCTTCAATTGCAGATGTGGGATCGCGAGACGCCTGGACCTGGTTTTCTGCCTTTGGTGTTTGGCGTGCTGCTGCTTGGTTTTGCGCTTGTGTCTGCGGCGCAGGCAGTCTTTGCGCCGGCCGCGTCCGCCGAAGACCAGGGTGGTTACCGCAAGCCGCTGTTGGTGTTGCTGATCTTGTCGCTGGCCGTGACGGCGTTGGAGACAGCGGGTTTCGTGCTGACCATATTCGCCATGCTGCTCGCACTCTACGCGTTGGTGGAGCGCAAACCGTTCGTCTCGGCCCTCGTCGGGGCCTTGGTAGTCACCGGCGCCCTGCATGTGATCTTCGGTGTTTGGCTTTCGGTGCCATTGCCGCTCGGCCCGTTCGGAAAGTAATCAAGTATGGATGCGTTTTCTTCGCTCATGTCCGGTTTCTCGGCCGCGCTGACGCCCACGTACATCGCGATGTGTTTTCTGGGCGTGCTGCTGGGGCAGATCGTTGGCGTGCTACCGGGCATTGGTCCTGCAGCTGCCATCGCGCTGCTGCTGCCGATAACCTTCGGCATGGATGCGACCGGTGCGATCATCATGTTTGCAGGCATCTACTACGGCAGCCAATATGGCGGTACGCTGACCTCGGTGCTGATTTCGGTACCGGGCGAGAGTTCCACTGTGATGACGGCCGTCGATGGCTATCAGATGGCCTTACAGGGGCGCGCGGGTGCCGCACTCGGCATCTCTGCCATCGGCAGCTTTATTGCTGGCACCATTGGCACGTTCGGGCTGATACTGATTGCCCCGGCATTGGCGAAGATGGCGCTGGCCTTCGGCCCGCCCGAGTATTTCTCCTTGGTGCTGCTGGGTCTGATGGCGCTGGCGGCGGTAGGTGGCTCCTTACTCAAGGGGCTGATGACGGGGCTCGCGGGGCTTGCCCTGGGAACCATGGGCATTGATCCGCAGGTTGGTGTGCCACGCTTTGATTTTGGCCAAGTCTGGCTGTTGGACGGGGTTGAATTTATCGTTTTGACCGTCGCGCTGTTCGGGCTGGGCGAGGTTCTGGGAGGGTGCAATTCCAGCGTGGCGCGACCGGTGGCCAAAGTCACAAATGTGTTGCCGACCCGAGCAGACTGGCAGCATTCGCGCATGCCCATCATGCGCGGCAGCGTGATTGGCTTCATCATCGGCGTGCTACCGGCCACGGGGGCTACCATCGCCTCCTTCGTCGCCTATATCGTCGAAAAGAAACTCGCAAAAGATCCCTCGCGCTTCGGCAAGGGCGCGATCGAGGGGGTGGCGGGACCTGAAGCCGCTAACAACGCGGCCGCTGCGGGGGCCATGGTGCCGATGCTGAGTCTTGGCGTGCCGGGCTCTGGGACTACGGCGGTGATCCTGGGTGCGCTGATCATGTTTGGCGTGAGACCGGGACCGGAGATGTTCACCACCAACGCCAACCTGGTCTGGGCGCTGATTGCCTCCATGCTGATCGGCAATCTTCTGTTGCTGATCATGAACCTGCCTTTGGCGGGCTTCTTCGCTAAGCTGCTGATGGTGCCCTATTCTTGGCTCTATCCGCCGATTTTGGCGTTGTGCATCGCCGGCGTTTATTCGCAGTCCAACAGCATTGAAGATGCTTGGTTGCTGGTGGGCTTTGGTGCTCTGGGCTGGCTGATGAAGCGCTTTGACTGGCCAATGCCGCCGATGATCCTGGGCCTGGTGCTCTCGCCGCTGTTCGAGACTTCGCTGCGCCAGTCACTGACGATGAGCCTGGGAAATCCGATGATCTTCGTTTCACGACCGCTTTCGGGTGCACTGCTGGCCTTTGCGGCGCTGGCCCTGAT